>DASTDG010000202.1:0-6212 GCA_035710475.1 Chthoniobacterales bacterium
ATTGGTAATCTGGGCCTGAACCCCGCGCAATGTAAGCGGCCGAGCGTCATCATTATCGGCGCGACCGTAACGCTATATCCGGAAGCAGTTTACCAAACAGGTCTAAACGTGGTGACGTGCGCGACACGGCGCACAAACCCGAGCGCGCTCAATCCCGCCGTGAAGTCGTTAAACTACCTCAACAATGTCATGGCGCGTATTGAAGCGAACCTCGCCGGTGCAGATGAGGCGCTCATGTTGAACGACGCCGGTAACGTGGCGGAGTGCACCGCCGACAACGTCTTCATCATCAAGCGCGGCCAGATCTTCACACCGCCAATCACGGCCGGCGCATTGCGTGGCATCACTCGCGCAGTCGTGTTCGAGATCGCAGCCGAACTGGGCATCAAAGTGACCGAAACAGACATCACGCGGCACGATGTGTTCATCGCCGACGAATGTTTTCTCACCGGCACGGCAGCGGAAATAATCCCGGTCATCGAGGCGGATGGCCGGCCAATCGGCACCGGCAAACCGGGCCCAATCTGCGCGCGGATGATGGCCCGTTTCCGGCAGTTAACCCGCGAAACTGGAATGCCCATCTATAGTTAAACTCCCGGTAATGCGATCGGGCGCGGAAGGTGCTGAACCGAATTGCGGGGTTGAATTTTTGACCCAAAAAAAGGTCTAATTAGCAGAAATGTTGTGCGACGTCTGCAAATGTAACGACGCAACCGTCTTCCTGACGCAAATCTTGGAAGGGAAGATGCAAAAAGTGAATTTGTGCGAGGCCTGCTCGAAAGAAAAAGGTGTGCAGGACCCAACCGGCTTTGCGCTGGCTGATCTGTTGCTCGGTATCGGCGCGGCAGAGGAGATCGAGAAAGGCGCCCCGAGTCAGAAATGTCCGGTCTGTGGATTCACGCAAGCCGATTTCAAAAAGACCGGGCGTCTCGGATGTAGCGCATGCTACGTAACGTTTGCCGAAGCGCTGAACAGTTTACTCAAAGCGATGCATAAAGGCACCGAACACGTCGGCAAGTTGCCCGAGCGCGCGCAACGCACGCTCGAGCTGGCCGACCGGGTGCGCAGCCTGACGAAAAGTTTGGAAAAAGCAGTCGCGGAGGAAAACTACGAGACGGCTGCTTCTCTCCGCGACCAAATTAAACAGCTCGAGCACGAGCTCACGAGCCCGACATGAAATTCGACAGTGTAATATCAACAGCGGGAGAATGGCTGCGCGGGGAAGGTCCACATCACCAGGTCGTGATTAGCAGTCGTGTGCGGCTGGCGCGTAATCTGCGCGACCGCGCGTTTCCTGGATGGGCAAAAAAAGCTGAGCGAGTGGCGATTCTCGATTTGATCAAGCCGCGGGTGGAAGAGCTTGGCGAAATGCAGGATTCATTCTCGGAATCACTGCACGATTTATCCGCGCTGGAAAAACAGGTGCTGGTCGAGCGGCATCTGATCAGTCGCGAACATGCGGCGAAAGGTGCCGGCAGCGCGGTCGTGATGAACCGCCGGCAAACCGTCAGCATCATGATCAACGAAGAGGATCACCTGCGCATGCAATCCATTCGGTCCGGTCTGCAGCTGCGGCAGGCGTTTAAACTTATCGACAAGATCGACAGTGCGCTGGAAGGCAAGTTGCATTTCGCCTATGACCAGCGCCTCGGATATTTGACAGCGTGTCCGACGAACGTCGGCACCGGGTTGCGCGCGTCAGCCATGTTGCACTTACCCGGCTTGGTCTTGAGCGACCTGATCAATCAGGTCGTGCAGGCGGTTAGCAAGATCGGCTTGGCCGTGCGCGGACTTTATGGCGAAGGCACCGAAGCGATGGGCAACCTGTTCCAGATTTCCAATCAAACGACGCTCGGCGAAAAAGAAGATGAGATCATCGGTCGACTCACGAAAGTCATCGAAACGATTATCGACAAGGAGCAGGACGCGCGGCAGGTCTTGATCCAGAAAAAATCCAACACGCTGTGGGACCAGGTTGGTCGCGCCTATGGCGTGTTGAATTACGCGCACGCCATCACCTCGAAGGAAGCGCTCAATTTATTGTCAATTTTAAAACTCGGCGTCGATCTCGGCGCCTTTCCGGAAGACCGCCGCTTCGCGATTGATCAGCTCTTCATGGACACACAGCCGGCGCATTTGCAGAAAGGTTCACAGCAAAAGCTCAATGCCGAGGAACGCGATCATTACCGCGCAGAAATTGTTCGCGAACGTTTGAAAGTTTTCCCCAAACCTGATATCGGTAAAATGGCGCGGGGTTCGGGGAATGGCTCGGTTGCCGAAAATTGAATCTGTTACTATTTTGATTTAGCCGAGCGACTGACGATGAACAACTTTACCCCCCGTGCGCAACAGGTCCTCGCGCTCGCGCGCAAGGAAGCTGACCGCTTCAATCACAATTATGTCGGGACCGAGCATCTCTTGCTCGGCTTGATTAAGCTGGGCCAGGGGGTCGCGGTGAACGTTCTGCAAAAGATGGGCCTCGATCTCGAGACGGTGCGGATGGAGGTCGAGAAACAGGTTGGCTCCGGTCCGGAAACGAAAATGGTCGGCAACATCCCCTACACACCGCGTGTGAAAAAGGTCCTGGCGCTCGCCGGAAAAGAAGCCAAGGCGCTCAATCACTCTTATGTCGGCACGGAGCACATCTTGTTAGGCCTTTTGCGCGAAGGCGAAGGCGTCGCCGCGCGCGTGCTCAAAAGCCTCGAAGTCGATATCGAACGCACGCGCAATGAGATTCTGAAAGAACTCGATCCGAACTTCATGCCCGCCGAGGCCGAGCAGGAAACCGGCGAGCCGACCTCGAAGAAAGATGTCAAAACACCGGCGTTGCGCGCTTTCGGGCGCGACCTGACCGAGTTGGCACGGAAGGGCGAGCTCGACCCGGTTATTGGCCGCCGCAACGAAATCGAGCGCGTCATTCAAGTTCTCTGCCGGCGCACGAAGAACAATCCGGTGCTCATCGGCGAAGCCGGCGTGGGCAAAACGGCCATCGCCGAAGGTCTCGCTCAGGAAATCGCGAACGGTAACGTGCCGGAACTGTTGCGCGACAAGCGCGTGGTGACGCTCGACCTGGCCTTGATGGTGGCGGGGACAAAATATCGCGGCCAGTTCGAAGAGCGCATCAAAGCGGTGATGGACGAAATCCGCCGCTCAAAAACCGTTATCCTCTTCATCGACGAGTTGCACACTATCGTCGGGGCCGGATCGGCCGAAGGCGCGATGGACGCCTCCAACATCATCAAGCCCGCGCTGAGCCGCGGCGAGCTGCAATGTGTTGGGGCAACCACAATGAACGAGTACCGCAAATACATCGAGAAGGACGCAGCCTTGGAGCGTCGCTTCCAAACGGTGAAGGTCGACGCGCCGACAATCGATGAGGCGATTGAGATTTTGAAAGGGTTACGCCCAAAATACGAAGCGCACCATAAAGCCAAGCTCACCGACGAAGCGCTCGAGACGGCGGTGAAATTTTCCGAGCGCTACATCACCGGCCGGTTCCTGCCAGACAAGGCAATCGATGTGATGGACGAAGCCGGCGCGCGCGCCCGTATCGCGGCAATGACACGTCCCCCCGACGTGAAAGACATCGAAAAAGAGATCGAGCAGATTCGACTCGAGAAAGAGGCCGCCATCAAAGCGCAGGATTTTGAAAAGGCCGCCGCGCTCCGCGATAAAGAGAAGCAAACCAAGGAGAAGCTCGACACAATTTTGGGGAAGTGGCGCGAAGAACGCGAAGAGAAACAGGTGCTGGTGACCGGCGACGACATGATGCACATCATCTCGCGCGTCACCGGCGTGCCGCTACAGCGGATGGAGCAAAAAGAGACGGAAAAACTTCTCCGCATGGAAGAGGAGCTCAAAGGCAAGGTCATTGGGCAGGACGAAGCCGTCACGGCGATCTCGAAGGCACTGCGCCGGAGCCGCGCCGATCTCAAAGACCCGCGACGGCCGATTGGCTCGTTCATTTTTCTGGGCCCAACCGGCGTCGGAAAAACATTCCTCGCTCAGAAGCTCGCCGAGTTCATGTTTGGAGATCGCGACGCGCTCATTCAGATCGACATGTCGGAGTACATGGAAAAATTCACCGCGTCTCGATTGATCGGTTCGCCCCCGGGTTATGTCGGTTACGAGGAAGGCGGTCAGCTTTCCGAGGCCGTCCGGCGCCGGCCCTACTCGGTCGTGCTCTTCGACGAGATCGAGAAGGCGCATCCGGACGTGATGCATCTGCTTCTGCAAATCCTCGAAGACGGGAAGATCACCGATTCGTTAGGCCGAAAAATCGACTTCCGCAACACGATCATCATCATGACCTCGAACGTCGGCGCTGAGACACTGCGCCGGCAGACGACAATGGGTTTCGCCGCCACCAAGCCGATCGGGGAGCACGAATACGAGGGGATGCGCGACCGCTTGCTCGAAGAAGCCAAGAAAACCTTCAAGCCCGAGTTCATCAACCGTCTCGACGACATCATCGTCTTCCATCAGTTGAGCAAGCCCGACCTGATGAAGATTGTCGACCTTGAGGTCGACAAAGTGCTTGAGCGGGTTCGCGCCAAGGAGGTGCACATTATCCTCGACGATCGGGCCAAAGAATTTCTCATTGAGAAGGGTTACGATCCAATGTACGGCGCGCGTCCGATGCGCCGCGCGGTTGAACGCTACCTCGAAGACCCACTGGCCGAGGAAATTCTGAGGAGCAACGTGAAACCCGGAGATACTGTTCACGTGTCCGCCGAGCACGAAAAGCTAGTCTTCAAAACACCGGAAAGGGTTCCGACTGCGGCGCCGGCAAGCTAATCTGCAGAGGCCGCCGTCCTCGGCGGCAGAGTTCGCGCCCCGCCGCTGAGACAGAGGCTACTACGTTGCTATCATGCACGCGGGTGCGAGGCGGCGTACGCTTTCTTCAGCCGCTCGACGCTTACGTGGGTGTAGATTTGCGTGGTCGATAAGCTGGCATGACCGAGCAAGGCTTGCACGCTGCGTAAATCCGCGCCGCGGTCGAGCAAGTGGGTCGCGAAACTGTGCCGAAGTTTATGCGGACTGATCGAGATCGGAATCGATGTGTGCCGCAGATACCGTCGAAGGCTCAGCCAAATCGATCTCGATGAAATTCGCTTCCGCCCTTTGTTGATGAACAGCGGACCCGCGTGCACGTTCGCTGCTGATCTGTAGCGCGAGATCGCTTCCAGCGCCGGCGCACCAATTGGACACAGCCGTTCCTTTCGGCCTTTGCCGAAAACACGCACCAACTCGGTGTAAAGATCGACATCAGCAACGTCGAGCGCGGCGAGCTCGCTCAAGCGCAGCCCGCTGCTATAGAAAAGTTCCATCACGGCAACATCGCGTAGCGGCATCCATTTCGGGGCAGCCCGGTTTTTCTCGACCTTGAACGGCGCGGCGAGCAGCTCTTCCACCTGATTACGCGTGAGCACGAGCGGAAGCTTCTTTTCGAGCTTTGGCAGTTGCAGCTCGCGGACGGGATCGCGTTTCAATTTCTTTCGCTCCTTCAGGAAGCGGTAAAATGTGCGCAGCGCGGAGAATTGCAGCCGGATATACGACCGCGCCTGTTCGTGCTTCATCAACTCAAACAGGTAATCGCGGAAATCTTCCACGCTGCATCGCGCCCAAGGCGTGGTCTTCTTGGCGCGAAAAGCCCGGAGCGCGTCGCGATATGCTTTTAACGTCCGCCGTGAAGCATTCCGCTCGACCGCCAGGTAGTTGAGAAACTCTTTGGCCAGGGGATCCGTCTCTTGTCGCGCGGCCAAGTTACGGCTCCGGCTTCTCGATCAAGTAACGGTTGCTCGCGGCTTGCGCGCGGCTGTCGTACTGGCTTTTGAAAATCGGGGGCGGATTTGTGGAAATCAGTTCGTAGCCCTGTAAGACGAACTCTGGATAAAAGCCGTTACTCGCCGGTTCGTAAACTTTGTCGCCGCTGAAATAGCCGTTGAGCTTGTATTCGTAATTGTTGTCGCTACCGAAGGCGAGCCGTTCGCGGTCGGGCGCGAGTTTTTGTTTCTCGTTTAGCATCACCAGCTGCGCTGTGCTCCACGGCTGCCCGGGCCGGCGGACGTATCCCCAAAATTTAAAATCAGGTTTGAAGTAGCGCCGTCCGATGTAGTAGTCGCCGATTGGTTCGTTCGAGATACTTTGCGCCATCGCGGCTCTGGCCTGCTGAATACCTGCCGGCAACGTTTGACAGCTGTTGAGAACGA
>DASTDG010000203.1:0-8057 GCA_035710475.1 Chthoniobacterales bacterium
CCAACGCGCCACCGCACGCTCAAATGCGGCGCGCGTGATAGCGAGTCCGATTAAGACAACAATGCCAGCGTCGACGAGGAGTTTGGTCACATGATTGAGCACGTAATGGCCCATCTCGTGCGCCATCACTTCGCGGATCTCGGGTAATGTGCATTGACGCAGTAGATTGTCGTTGAGCGCGATCCGCGTCGTGCCAAGAAACCCCGCTACATTCGCGCCGACTCGTTTCGTCTGGCGCGAGGCGTCAACCTCGAACACCTGTGTCACCGGAATTTGATTGGCGCGCGCCATCGCGAGGATTGGCTCTTTGATGGCGGGATCGGTGAGCGGTTTGTAGGTGTTAAAGAGCGGTTCGATGTAAATCGGCGCAATGAACAAACCGATCATTCCAAACACGACGGCGACAATCGCGCCCCAAACCGGCCATGTCCGCGGAGCACGCTGGAAAACGGCGTAAAGCGCGACGAGTGAAATTGTGCCGAGCACCAGCAGCAGGGCGAGCCCAATGCATTGATCGCCGAACCACTGAGCAAAAATTTGCGTCGCCATTCCATATTGATGTTCGCGAAAGAAGTTCTGATAGAGATTGAGCGGGAAGCTGAGCGTGCATGTGATGATCAGGTAGGCGAACGAGTACAACGCTACCTGTGCGGGTCTGAAGCGCGTTAGGCGTTGCGCGCAATCCCGCACGCGAGCTGAAATGCGTGAGGCGAGCAGAAAGATGGAGATCGCAGCCGCGAGCAGAAAGTTCCAAAGGATCAACCAATAACCGCCTTCAAAGTACGCGTCCGATTTGGCGCGCTGGTCCGGCGGCACGCTTGCCAGCCAGGCCTGCGTAGCTGCAGCGGGATCGAGCGATGTTGCCGTTTCGCTCGGAGTTGCTTGTTGATTTGTTGTCGATCTTTCCTGAGCATAGCCGTGCAGCGGCGCAATGATCAATGCCGCGGCCGCACACATGGCGACATGGTTCTTCACGCCAGAGGTGATAATAAATTCTGCGGTGAAACAAAAGCGCGGAGTCACCGGTCATTCGACTGGACGAACAACTTGACGCCGCGCAGAATGAACGCCGTGAAAATGCGCGTATTGGTGGTTTGCGCACTGCTGGTGGGCGGAGCGTCTGGTGCACTGACGGAGACGCGCACGCCAGACCCGGAGTGGTACGGCCCGTATCCGGCCAATTACAAAGAGATCGTCACCAAGTGGCTGGAAACGCAATTGCTCGACCCGACGAGCGCGCGCATCGAATGGAAAGACGAGCCGAAGCCAGCCGATTTAGGCTCGAAAGGCGAACATCTCTATGGTTATCTGGTTACCTTCACCGTTAACGCGCGAAACCGCTTTGGCACCTACACGGGCAAACAGGTACATGGTGCGCTGATTCGCAACGGCGAAGTAATTAAAGGCGTTGGATTCGGTTACTAGAATATGAAACTACCTAACAAATTGCAAATCCGCGAAGCCGGCCAAGCCATCGGCGTGTTGGTTGTCCTTCTCGCGATCATCGGCATCGGTGTATGGCTGCTCTACTCCTATCGCAACGGCATGCGCGATGAAGGCCGAGCCTTTGGGCGTCAGGTCATTGAGCGCGTCGCCGTTCAACACGATGCGAATTTCCTCGCCACGAGTCTCGCGCCGCAGGCGAGATTGAACCTGCCGCCGCCGATGCAGCAGGAACTCATGGATCGCTTACGACAACTGGGCACACCGGTCGGCCAACCGAACGCGCAGGGAGACGTCACGTTTGAATCGCAGTTCTTCGAACCGCACGGCGCGTTTTATGCCCAACTCAACTATCCCGCTGGCAGCATGCGAATGGACGTGGCGATTTCTCATCCGGTCGGACGCTGGCAAGTCGATTCCATCACCCTGAGCACGGTCGGGGCGCGATAGCGATTATCGATCTTCCAAGCTTGGCTTGCTAGACTCGACTGCTTAAAGCAGTCGAGTTTAGGCCTCGGCGTACCGTCGCTAAGCAAGTAAACGATCGAGCGCGCCCACACAAAGCTGCGACCATGTCTCGAGCGAGTCGCGCCGGGCGAGGAGCTCCTCTTTACTTAGGAACGCCAGGTTCGTAATCATCGCCTCGCGTTTCTCAACCTTTGGCTGCGCGAGTTTGAAAACGTGCACAATCCCGAGATGTACCAGCCCAACCTCGCTCGCGTCATCATTTAGCAGTGCGACGATGTGATCTTCAAATTGACTCTCGATCTTGATCTCTTCATTGACTTCGCGCTCGACGCCGGCGCGGTAGGCCGCCTGGTCCAGTGCAAAGAGCGATTCGTCGCGGTCGTTCATGTGGCCGCCGATCCCGATTGAGCCTTTCGCAACCAGCCGCTGTTCGCCGGCTTTTTTGCCGCGGACGTAATGAAGCACCTTGTCGTCAAACGCGAGGAGCACATACGGGATGAGCTGCTTGTGCGCCGGGTCATGCTCGGCTTCGGCGCGCGGCAGGAAAAAATTGTTCCCGCGCCTGAGCAATTCACGCAGGTATTTCTCCGGCTCGAAATTGAGCCCTTGGAAACTGCCGAGCTGATCGAACAAACTTCGTCTAACCACCAGCACGTTCTCGTTAGGCTGGCTCATTGCGATGAGGGCGACTCAGAACGAGCAGGTAATGCCGACCTGCGGCCCAAATAGATTCAAACTCGGGTTGGGGTTGGTTTGCCCGCCGTTTGAAAGATGCTGGTAAAGAACTCCGGCATTGACGCTCCAGCGATCATCAATCGTGTAAGCCAGTCCAGCGGCTGACAAAATGTTAAACGTGAAATCCTGGCCCTGGCCGCCGGGGATGTTGGCGTGACTGTCGATCCAACCCAGACCCAGCCCGCCCGAAACGTAAGGCACCCACCGACTACCGGGCGGAACGAAGTTGTAGCGCCCCCCGAAGTTCAGCCCGAAATAGTGGTTCTCGATTCCTTTGAAAATCGGCTCCGCCATGGCGCTGATGTAAAATTGATTGTAACCGCGCAGCCAATCAGTGCGCTCGAGCACACCCCAGCGAACGCGCGCCGTCAAAAATTCAGCGCCGATCTGATAGGCCTGCGGCGGATTGATGGCGCCGAACAGGTAACCCGATTCAAGTGCGATCTGAAACCGCGGCGGATTCAACTGGGCTGCGGCTAAAGTGCTCACCTCGGCTGGGCCTGCAAACCCGCGCGGTGCGCCAACTGTGAACGCGAAAAGAGCCATGAGCACGAAGCGCTTCATCGCGCGCTAGGATATGAGGAGTCGTTTCGATTGCAATTCGTAGCGGCGCGCTCCGAGCGCCGAAATTATTGAACGACGATCAGAGATCCCCGCTACAGCCGATGAACTCCGCAAGATCCAGAGGCAACGAACTGCTCCATTTGTGTTCGCCGGGGATCGCCAGTCGGGTCGCATGCAAGGCGTGGCGCGGCAAGAGTAATTGTCGATGTAACGCCGGTGTCCACCCGGTTTCGATGAACTCCAGGTAAAGCCTCTCGTCCGGTCCGTAAATTTTGTCACCCACGATTGGATGACCGAGCGACGCGAGATGCACGCGGATTTGGTGCGTTCGGCCGGTACGTGGAATCGCGCGGATTAGCGCAAATTTGTTGCCAGAAGATGTCGATCCTGCGACTTCGCTCAGGACGGGTCTTGTGAAACGTTGCTCGATGATAAAATCCGTTCGCGCGGGAGCACCGGCGGGATGGATCATTTGCTCGAGCCAAATCCGGGTGGGTTGATGTTTACCTTGGCGATCGAGTGGCGCATCGACAATTTTGCTGTCGCACGCCGGCCAGCCCCACACGATTGCGAGATATTCCTTCTCGAATCCTTGGAATTGCATCAGCAGCCCAAATCGCCGCGCCGCGGCCGCGGTTTTCGCCACAAGCACGAGACCACTCGTTTCGCGGTCGAGTCGATTTACGATTGAGACCTGCCCGCCGTTCGCGATTTCAAATGCGAGGAGCTCGCGTAATTCTTTCCAAAGTGTTGTCTGCTCAGTAGGTTTTGTCGGATGCGAGAGCAGAAACGGCGGTTTATCGACGACAACGTAGTCTTCACTCTCATCCACGACCGCAAATCGCGGAGCAACGCCGCGGTGCACCGATGATGAAGCGGAAGTCACTTTCTGTGCTACTGACGTTCTTCGGCTGTATGTCAATCAGCTTTTCTGCCGGCCCTGAGAAGCAGGCGTTCTCGGCTGACTTGATGATCATCAATGGCGTGGTCCACACGATGGATTCAGCGCATCCGCTGGCCGAGGCAGTCGCGGTTTATGGAAATCGAATCATTGCTGTCGGAGCGACATCGGACATCCGGCAGCTGGCGGGCACGGCGACGCGCGTCATCGACGCGCATGGCCAGCTTGTTCTTCCTGGCTTCAATGACGCTCACGTCCATTTCATGAGCGGCGGTTTTCAGTTGTCCAGTGTCGATCTACGCGACGCGAACACGCCGGAGGAGCTTGCTCAGCGCATCCGCGATTTCGCTGCCAAACTGCCAGAGGGCAGGTGGATGACGGGCGGCGATTGGGACCATGAGCGCTGGCCTGGCGCCAAGCTGCCGACGAAAGATTTGATCGACAAATTCACGCCCAAAACACCGGTGTTTGTAAATCGGCTCGATGGCCACATGGCGCTGGCCAACAGTTTGGCATTGAAACTCGCAGGCGTGACGCACGAGGCAAAAGATCCGCCAGGCGGATTGATCGTGCGCGATCCGAACACCGGCGAGCCGACCGGAATTTTGAAAGACGCAGCGCAGAATTTTGTCTTGAAGGTAATTCCGGCGCCGAGTTTTGAAGAGAAACTCGCGGCTGCGCGCGCAGCGACAAACCACGCCGCCAGCTTGGGCGTGACCAGCGTGCAGGACATGTCCGCGGCTGCGGACGTTTCGGTTTACCAAACGTTGCTGGATCGCGGCGAACTCAAGACGCGAATCCATGCGGTCTGGCCGTTGCCGCGTTGGCAGGAGCTGGCTGCCACCGGTGTGCGCGCACATTTTGGCAACTCGATGCTGCGCACTGGCGGCTTGAAAGGTTTTTCCGATGGAAGTCTTGGCTCGACCACAGCGCTTTTCTTCGAGCCGTATCTCGATGCGCCAAACACCCACGGCATCCCTGCTGATGAAATGTTTCCCGAAGGTGCGATGCTCGAGCGCGTGCGTGGCAGCGACCGCGCGGGCCTGCAAGTGATGATTCACGCGATCGGTGACCGCGCGAACGACACGATCTTGTCGATCTACGAACAGGTTGCGAAAGAAAACGGCGCGCGCGATCGACGTTTTCGCATTGAACATGCGCAACATTTGCGCCCGCAGGACGTCGGACGATTCGGTCGCGACAAAGTCATTGCGTCGATGCAACCGTATCACGCGATCGACGATGGCCGCTGGGCTGAGAAACGCATCGGGCCGGAGCGGGCAAAGACAACTTACGCATTCCGATCGCTGTTGGACTCCGGCGCGACTCTCGCATTTGGCACGGACTGGACGGTCGCGCCACTGAATCCGCTGTTGTCGGTCTACGCTGCAGTGACACGTCGCACACTCGACGGAAAACATCCAAACGGCTGGATCCCCGAACAAAAGATTTCGGTGGAGGAAGCCGTTCGTGCTTACACGGTCGGCTCCGCGTTCGCGGAGTTTGAGGAAAAAGACAAAGGCACGATCGCCCCTGGCAAACTCGCGGACATCGTCGTCGTTTCGCGCAACATTTTTGAGATCGAGCCTAACGAAATTGACAAAGCGAAGGTCGTCCTCACGATGATGGACGGCCGCGTGGTCTATGAAGCGTCGCGCCAATGAAATATCCTCTGCGCGCGTTCACGAGCGGCACGTACCGTCACGCTCGCTACCGCTGGCTTGACCTCGATTGCAAAAGCGCTTTACCTAGCGGCTCGGTTTCCACTTCGAAGGAGGCACCTTGGAGCTCAAAGAGATCAAAGCCATCATCGATTTGATGAAGAAGAACGACCTCTCGCTTTTCGAGATGGAGAAGGACGGCTTTCGGTTGAAGCTTCAGAAAGGCGCACTCGATCAGCCAATCATCACCGCGCCGATCGCGGTTGCGCCAGCCGCCTCAGCAACCCAGCCGGCGCCGGGTGAAATGCCCGCACAAGCACCGGCTACTGCTTCGACAACCGAGAGCACGCCGTTAAAGGACATCGTTTCTCCGATGGTCGGCACATTCTATCGATCTGCTTCGCCGGACGCGCCGTCATTTGTCGATGTCGGCACGACGGTGGGCGAAGACACAGTCGTTTGCATCATCGAAGCGATGAAAGTGATGAATGAAATCAAAGCCGAGACCAGCGGAGTTATCGCCGAAGTCGTCGCCGAAAACGCGCAGCCCGTGCAATTCGGTGAGGTCCTGTTTCGGGTAAGGTAGCGCAAGCTTCCAGCTTGCATTTTCCCTGAACGCAAGCGAAGCGCTTGCCCTACAATTCATGTTCGAGAAGGTCCTCATTGCGAATCGCGGCGAGATCGCGCTGCGCGTCATTCGCGCGTGCAAGGAACTCGGAATCCGCACGCTGGCGGTTTATTCCGAAGCGGATGTCGAGTCGCTCCATGTGCAGCTGGCGGACGAGGCGATTTGCATCGGTGCCCCACCCAGTGGGGACAGCTATTTAAAGATCGACCGGATCATGAGCGCGGCGGAAGTAGGCGACGTTGATGCCATTCATCCCGGCTATGGTTTTCTCGCCGAGAACGCGCACTTCGCCGAAGTGTGCGAGAGCTGCAAAATCAAATTCATCGGCCCGCCGGCGCAGGCGATGCGTTTGATGGGCGATAAGAACGCGGCTCGCGTTACGGCGCGGAAAGCCGGTGTGCCAATCACACCGGGAAGTGATGGAGTGGTGGAGAACGAGCAAAGCGCGGCCAAAATCGCAAAGAAAATCGGATACCCAGTGATGATCAAAGCCGTAGCCGGTGGGGGTGGCCGCGGCATGCGCACCGCGCACAACGAGCCGAGTCTGGTTGCGGCCTTTCACAGCGCGCGTTTGGAGGCAGAGAAAGCGTTCGGCAATTCGGATGTCTACATCGAAAAACTCATCGTGAATCCGCATCACATCGAGTTCCAAATCATGGCCGATCGGCACGGGCGCGTCGTGCATCTCGGCGAGCGCGATTGTTCCATTCAACGCCGCAATCAAAAGGTGATCGAGGAATGTCCATCACCGTTGATGAGTTCGGGTCTACGCAAAAAAATGGGCAACGCCGCCGTGAAACTTGCCAAAGCCGTTGGTTATGAGAATGCCGGTACGATCGAGTTTCTGGTCGGCGAAGATCGACATTTTTACTTCATGGAGATGAACACGCGCATTCAAGTCGAGCACACGATCACCGAGGAAGTTTACGAGTGCGATCTGGTGAAAGAGCAAATCCGCATCGCCGCCGGCCAGCCGCTGTCTCAGCACATCGCTCATGCTTCGCCGCACGCACATGCGATTCAATGCCGGATCAACGCGGAAGATCCGGCCAACAATTTTCAGTCATCAGCTGGTCGAATCGACTTTTATTCCGCGCCCGGCGGCCGCGGCGTCCGCATCGATTCGCATGCCTACACCGGCTATGTCGTTCCACCCTATTACGATTCGCTGATCGCCAAAATTATCGCCGTCGCCGCGACACGACTTTCGGCGATCGACCGGATGCATCGCGCGCTCGACGAATACTATATCACCGGAATCAAAACGACGGTGCCATTTCACGCCGCGATCATGCGCAATGCCGAGTTTCGCGAGGGCAAGTACGACACCGGCTTTGTCGAGCGCGTCATGGCCTCGAAAGATTTCCAGTTGGCGCACACGCCTGCGCGCCGCCTGCATGAGTAAGTCGTAGCCACGGCTCGTTGAGCCGTCCTGAGGCGGCGCACAGCGCCGCCGCTACAGTACGCGCGACATGAAGCATCTCAGTGACTGGCGGCTATACGGCATTCTCGACCTCAGCTATGTCGATGTTGCCAACATCGCGCCAGCGGCTGAGGCAATGATCGCCGGTGGTGTCGATGTCATCCAACTACGCGCGAAAGCGCATTCGATTCGACAAATTGTCGATCTTACAAAAGGTCTTCACCAGATCACATC
>DASTDG010000204.1:0-15463 GCA_035710475.1 Chthoniobacterales bacterium
CTTGCGCGCGGGGCGGTATTGTCACCGCGAATTGCATCGGCGTTCGTGCACGCGGCGCGAATTCAACCGGCTCTCCTGCGACTGCCCACGCGAAAAATTGTAGCCACGGCTCTATGAGCCGTCTGACCCGAGACGCGCCACATGCGCGTGGCTACGGTAGCTGTCGCGCGGCCTTGACGGTGTTGGACATCAACATCGCAATTGTCATTGGCCCGACGCCGCCCGGCACGGGCGTAATGGCCGCAGCTTTCGGCGCGACACTTTCAAAATCGACATCGCCGACGAGGCGATAACCGCGCTCAGTTGCAGCGTCTTCGACGCGATTGATGCCGACATCGATCACGACGGCGCCATCGCGGACGTGCTCGGCTTTGACGAAATTGGCGCGGCCGATCGCCGCGATCAGGATCTCAGCCGAACGTGTGATCTCGGTGAGATTGCGACTGCGCGAATGAACGACGGTAACTGTTGCATCCGCGCCGTTGGCCTTTTGCATGAGCACAAGCGCCAGCGGTTTTCCGACGATCATGCTGCGGCCGAGAATCACGACGTGCGCACCAGTGATGTCGATCCTGCTTTCGGTGAGCAGCCGCTGCACGCCAAGCGGGGTGCACGGCACAAAACCAGTCGCATCGCCCAACACGAGTTTGGCGACATTTACCGGATGAAAGCCATCTACGTCTTTACGTGGGTCGAGCGCGCGCACGACCGAGGCTTCATCGATCTGCGGCGGCGGTGGCGATTGCACGAGGATTCCGTGAATCGCCGGGTCGCGGTTCAGGTGATCAATCCGCCCAAGTAATTCCTCCTGAGTTGTTGCCGCCGGAAGCTCCAGTTTTACCGAATGCAAGCCGAGTTCCCGGCTCATTCTGTCTTTCGAGCGGATGTAAGCGCGCGACGCAGGGTTGTCGCCCACGAGCACAACCGCGATCCCGGGCGTGACGCCGCGCGATTTCAGCTGAGCAATTTCGCGGCGAAGATCGACGTACACTTTTTCGGCGATCGCGCGGCCGTCGATCACATTCGTCATGTGCGAAGGTAAATGCGTCAGCGCATTTCAACCAGCGACATCATGGCGATCTGCAATCGGACACGCTCAGCTTCAAACTCATCGTTCGTGGTTGTCGATTGAACGTGCTGAGGCTGGCCGATGAGCACCCGCACTTTCGAGAATGGCCGCGGGACGATAAAGCGGTCCCAGCTTTTAAAACGCCAGCAGCTCGAATACTCCAGGTTCATCGGCAACACTGGCGCGCCGGTCTTCTGCGCGAGGAAAATGATTCCCGGTCCGAGCTCATAAGCTGGCCCGCGCGGACCATCCGGCGTAATAACGACGTCGCGGCCAGCGGCCAGCGTGTCGCTGAGCTGAAGGAGCGCGCTCGCGCCCAGCCGCGAGCTCGATCCGCGCACAACGTCGAAGCCGAAGCGCGCAATTGCGTCGGTGAGCAGATCGCCATCGCGGCTCGCGCTGATCAGTGCTGCGCCTTTGCGGTTTGGGAAAAATCGCCGCAGCACCAAAGGAAAAACAAGCAGCCGATTGTGCCAGAGAGCGCCGATGTAGTTTTGGGTCACCGGTTTGCCGGCGATGCCGGCGCGATCATCCAGGTCGAACCGCAGCGTGCGTTCCCAAATACGCAGCAAACCGACTGCAAACACGATGAGCCAGCGCGCTGGTCTGCCCTGAATCTTCAACTCGGCTTCGGTTGATCCGGCCAGCGGTAGGTGCGCGGGCTTGGTAACCCGATCTGGTCGAGAATGCGCCAAACGACGGTGTCGACCAGATCGAGAATCGTCTTTGGTCGACTGTAGAAGGATGGAATCGCCGGCAACACTACGGCGCCAGCCTCGAGCAACGTCAGGACGTTGCGTGCGTGAATGAGATGCCACGGCGTCTCGCGCGGGACGAGCACGAGTTTGCGCCCCTCCTTGAGGAAAACGTCGGCGGCGCGGAGCAGTGCGTTGTCGCCGGAGGCGGACGCGATGCGACCGAGCGTAGACATTGAGCACGGCACGATGACCATGGCGTCGAAGCGCGCCGAACCACTCACATATGGCACATTCATGTCGGCATCGTCGTGCTCGGACACGCCTGCGGGAGCTTTGAATTCGTCCATTTCCTGCGCGGCGACCTGGCGTGCGTAGGCGCTCATGACGAGGTGTACTTCGTGCGCGGTACAATCGATCTGCTCAAGCAAGCGTTGCAGGTAAATCGTCCCGCTCGCGCCGGTCGCCGCAATGACAAGCCTCATGGAAGTGCGCCGAATTTGAATTTAATCGCGCACGGGAGCAATAAGATACCTCATGGTGAAAAAACTCCTCCACACGCGCTACCGCGTTCATGATCTGGAAAAAACCGTCGGCTTCTACAAGGACGTACTCGGCTTACACGAGACGCGTCGCCACACATCGGGCCGCGGCTCGCAACTGGTTTTTCTAAAGGCGCCGGGCAGCGAGGAAGAAATCGAGCTGTGCAAGTTCGACGAGAGCGGTCCGGTAGTGGTCGGACCTGACCTGACGCACCTCGCGTTTGAAGTGGACGACATCGAGAAGTTCGCGCGTGAAGCTGCGGCGAAGGGCTATCCACTCTCCGATGGCCCGCATCACACCGCGGGCGGGAGCGTGATCGCGTTTATCGACGCGCCGGAAGGTTACGAGATCGAGCTGATTCAGCGCGGCGGCGATATGTAGGGATTGGCCGGCCAACTGCTTGCGTATCGGAAGTAGATACCGCTAATTTCCCGCCGACATGCGCCGTTTTCCCCTCTGTGTCGTGTTCTGCACAATCGCGCTTTGTGCGTTTGCAGTAACGCCACCGGATGACGAAGACAACCCCAACGCCGTAAGGCCCACCGGCGTCACGCATCGGCACAGCGCGAAGCGCACCCACCACGCGACCGCTAAAAAAGAGGAGCCGGAAGATGTTCCAATTGTCACGAACGTGCCGGGAGTGGTGCCTAACACCAGCGCCAGCTCGGCCATCGTCGTCGATGCCCACAACGGGGAAGTGTTGTATGAGAAAAATGCCGACCAATACCGGCAGCCCGCGAGCACACAAAAACTGCTGACTGCTCTGATCATCGTCGAAACGGGATATTTGGATCAGCCGGTCACAGTTGCACCAATCGACACGATGGCTGAGCCGGTGAAACTGAACATCCGGCCGGGCGAAACGTATCGGCGCATTGACCTGCTGCGCGCGTTGCTCGTCAAAAGTCCGAACGATGTCGCGCGCTGCCTGGCACGCGATAACGCCGGGAGTATTGAAGCTTTCGCCGAGCGTATGAACCAGCGTGCGCGCGAGCTTGGCGCGCTCCACTCGCATTTTGTTAACCCGAATGGGCTGCCGACACCCGGCCAGTACTCAACGGCGCGTGATTTGTCGATCATCGCCCGCGCCGCGTATGCGAACTCGACCATTCGCTCGATTGTCTGCTTGCCACGGGTTGTATTTCGCTTTGCCAACGGGCGCACGCGCGAGCTGGAAAACACGAACAAGCTTTTGCAACGACTTCCGTACTGCAACGGCATGAAGACCGGCTACACCGAAGCGGCCGGCAAATGTCTCATCGCCAGCGGTGCGCGCCCCGGCAAAGACGTGATCGTGGTTGTGCTTGGCGATGGCAGTGGCCGTATCTGGCGGGATGCCGGGTCGTTGCTCGCCTGGGGACTCTGGAATCCAGCCGGATGAGCGACTGGTTTGCGGAGCAACTCGATCAGCTCCGCGAGCGCTCGTTAGATCGGCATCTGCGCGAGATCAGTAGTGCGCAAGGACCACTTATCGAGCTTGCGGGCAAACGGCTCATCAATTTCTCTTCCAACGATTACTTGGGACTCGCGAATGATGCGCGGTTGCGCGATGCGGCGATGACCGCGCTGAAGGAATTCGGCGTTGGCACGGGAGCTTCGCGTTTGGTCAGTGGGACGCAATCGCCCCACGTGCAATTGGAAGCAGCGCTTGCGAATTGGAAAGGCACGGAAGCGGCGCTCACGTTCAGCAGCGGTTACGCGGCTGCGCTCGGCACAATTCCGGCGCTCGTCACACAGGGCGACGTCGTTGTCCTCGATAAGCTTTGCCACGCGTCATTGATCGACGGGGCGAAGCTGAGCGGCGCGATCCTCCGTGTCTTTCCGCATAGTGACATGGGCAAACTCGAGAGCCATCTGCAATGGGCTGAGCGCGAACATCCGGGCAAGCGCGTCCTTGTTGTCACGGAATCTGTTTTCTCCATGGACGGCGATCGCGCGCCGCTGCGCGAGATTGTTGAGTTGAAGACGCATTTCGGCGCGCTGTTGCTGCTCGATGAGGCACACGCTGTCGGGGTGCTTGGTCGCCAGGGACGCGGCCTCGCCGCGACCGAACAGTTGAATGAACAGGTCGACGTCCAGATGGGCACGTTGAGCAAAGCCTTGGGTGTGACCGGCGGCTACATCTGCGGCTCGCGCAGCTTGATTGACTGGCTGATCAATCGCGCTCGCTCGTTCATTTACTCGACCGCACCGCTACCGTCAGCGGCAGCGGCGGCGCGTGCGGCGGTGGAATTCCTTGCTTCGCGCGATGGAGAAACGCGACGGGAACAGCTCTGGCGCAACATTGACATTTTGCACGACGCGCTGTCCACCAAACCGGCGAGCGCGATTTTGCCGTGGATAATCGGCGATGAGAAAGCGGCAGTCGAAGCCGCGGCGACGCTCCGCGCCGAAGGATTTTTGGTGCCAGCAATTCGTTACCCGAGTGTCGCGAAAGGCTCAGCGCGCCTGCGAATTACCGTGACCGCGGCGCACAGCGAAGAGCAGATCCGGGCGTTATGCGCAGTGATTGCGCAACTACGCGGTGAAACCCAACGCGAGCCGATTACGGTGTAGCCGAAGCCGCGGAAACGCGAAGCAACGGAGTTGGGACAAGGTTCGGATTACGATCGACATTCTGCGGCGCATCGGCGGGAAGGTCCTCCGGGCCTTCAGCCGGTGGCGCGGGTTCGCCGGCAGCCGTCTCCGCATAGGCGTACTTTGCCATGAGGCGCTGCTCGAGTGTTTGATGCTGGGCGGTCATTTGCGTGGTTGAGCAGGCGGGCAGCAATGCGAGGCTGAGAAGGCAGATGGCGATTTGGATTTTCATGCGTGGACTCGGATTTGTGTCGTTATCGGCTGGACTATAATTACTATAACGCGACTTCGGCTGGCAAGACTTTTTTACGTCACAAAAACCTCCCCAGAATCGGCCGCAATTTCCCCACCGTAGCGGCTGGCCAAAGTTTTCGCTCCGTTACCAGCGCAGCGTCTAGCGCGAAGTGCTCCGGCCAATTCGGCTCACGCGGGATACGCGGCATAAGATCGACAATTACCCTTTTCGCCGTCTCGGCGTTTACCAACAAATGTTCGAAGACAGTTTGCGCCGACACCGGCTCCTCCTCGATTTTCCAGCAGTCATAATCGGTGATCATCGCCATGGTGGCGAGTGCGATCTCTGCCTCGCGCGCGAGTTTCGCTTCCGGCAAATTCGTCATCCCGATGACATCAAAGCCGTGGCGCCGGTTGAGTTCGGATTCGGCGCGGGTGGAAAACGCCGGCCCGTCCATGTTCACGTAGGTGCCGCCGTTATGCACGGTGATGCCGAGCGACCGCGCTGATTCCGCGACGAGATTGCGCAAGCTGCTGCTGATCGGGTCGGCGAACGACACGTGGGCGGCAATGCCATTGCCGAAAAACGTGTGGGCGTGGCGGAAACTCGTTCGGTCATAAAATTGCGAGGGCAACAACACATCCCGCGGCGCGTATTTTTCCTGCAAACTGCCGACGGCAGTGACGCAGACGATCCAGCGCACGCCTAACGAACGCAACGCCCACACGTTCGCGCGATGGTTCAACTCGTGCGGCAGAATGCGGTGGCCCCTTGCGTGGCGCGACAGAAAATAAACCTGTCGTCCGCTGATCGTGCCGCTAATCAACGCGTCCGAGGGCGGCCCGAACGGAGTGTCGATTTTGTGCTCGGTCGGATCCCGCAGCTCCTCCATCTGATACAAGCCGCTGCCACCGATAATCCCGATTGCTGGAGCCTCATCTTCCATCGCTGCCGTGATTTAATCTGAAGCTTTGCAGAATTGGAAAGTCGATAATGGCGGATGCTGTTCGGCCGTGTATTGTTCTCGCCCGCGATGCCGAAATTTTTCATCAAGACGTACGGTTGCCAGATGAACGAACGGGATTCGGAACAGGTCGCGCATTCGCTTCTCAGCCGCGGCTATGAACGCGTTCATGATGAGAGCCAAGCCGACGTCGTGCTGCTGAACACGTGTAGCGTGCGCGATATGGCCGAGCAAAAGGCGCTCGGGAAAATGGGCATGCTCGGCCGTGTCGCGAAGGAACGGCCGCACGTTGTTTTCGGGTTTCTCGGCTGCATGGCGCAGGCCCGCGGCGCGTCGCTGCTGCGAAATCTCCCGCATGTCGATCTTGTCGTTGGCACACAAAAGTTCCATCGCGTCGCTGACTACGTGGAGGATCTCGTTCTCCAAAAACGCGCTCTTGTAGCCGGGGTCGCCGACCCCGGCTACAGAAGAATCGACGACTTGCGCTTTTCCATTGTCGATGTGGCAGACGAACCCGGCTCGCAATCGACGATTCGGGAACAACAACTCGCACCGAAACAGGCGACGGCCTTTGTCTCGATCATGCAGGGTTGCAACATGCATTGCACCTTTTGCATCGTGCCGCAGACCCGCGGAGCCGAGCGCAGCCGAACAATTGAAGAAATCGTCGACGAAGTTCGCGATCTCGTCGCACGCGGCGTCAAAGAAGTCACTTTACTTGGGCAGATCGTAAATCTTTATGGCCGCCATGAATTCCCGAAGGTCGACAACCAAAGTCCATTCGTGCAGCTGCTCGAAGCGGTGCACGACACCCAGGGGCTTGAGCGGCTCCGCTTTACCTCACCGCATCCGATCGGGTTTCGCGATGATTTGATCGATGCGCTCGCGCGGTTACCAAAGCTGATGCCGCACGTGCATCTGCCGCTGCAATCCGGATCGAACCGCATCCTGAAAGCGATGCACCGCACTTATACCTCGGAGAAATATGTCGATCTTGTTGAACGCATTCGGCGGGCGCGCCCCGGAATTTCGATTACCACTGACGTCATCGTTGGATTTCCCGGCGAAAGTGACAGTGATTACGAGCAGACGCGAGGGTTGGTCGAAAGAATCGAATTCGACAATGCATTCGTCTTTCGCTATTCGCCGCGACGCGACACACCAGCGGCGGCAATGCCAAATCAGGTGGATGAGCTGATCAAAGAGCAGCGCAATCAGGATCTGCTCACGATCGTGAATGCATCGGCCCGCCGGGCTGGCGAGCGATTGATTGGCCAAGAAGTTGAAGTTCTCTGCGAAGGGCGGAGCAAAACGAACTCGGCGCGGCTGATGGGCCGTACGCCTACGAACAAGATCGTCGTGTTCGAAGGCGGCAACGAGCTCGTCGGCGGACTTGTCGATGTTCGCGTCGAGCGCGCGACCGGCTTCAGTTTGTACGGAACACCGCGGGTGAGCTGCGCCACGCTCGCGGCATGATTTACCATCTGTCGTTGCGCGCGGCGGGAGGCGCGGTTGGCGCGGCGTTGGTATTGCTCAGTCTGCCCGGTCTGTTCAAGCCTGACTTGGCCGCGGCGGTGCAAAAATTCCCGCGCTCGCGACTCGCCGGATTCATTGTGCTGACGGTCGATCTTGTCTGGACGATGTGGCTACTGGCGACGATCGAAATGGGCGAGTTCTCGAGCTTTCGCCGCCCGCTGCTGATCGCGGTGCCGATCGGTTATGTTCTGGCGCTTCGTTTTGTGGACGAATTCCTCGCCGTGCGCGCGCTCGGGATTTTTTGTTTGCTTGGCGCCGAGCCTCTGCTCGATGCGGCATTTTTGCGCTACGAATTGAGCCGGCTGCTGGTGACAGTTTTTGCCTACGCGTTGGTGGTCGTGGGCCTGTTCTGGGTCATGATGCCCTATTTACTGCGTGATCAAATCAATTGGAGTGCGCAGAGCACGCCACGGTGGCGAACCGTGCATGCGGTCTGTTTCGTCTATGGCGCGGCGATTCTCGCGTTTGCGTTTACGCAATATTGAAGCGGATCCTCGTCATCCGCGGCGGCGCGATTGGTGATTTCGTGCTGACGCTTCCAGCGCTGCGTGCATTGCGGGAAGCGTACTCAGAAGCATATCTGGAAATTCTCGGCTACCAACAGATCGCCACGCTGGCCGCCATAGCCAGCTACGCCGATGCGGTCCGTTCCATCGAATACGGCCCGCTCTCCAGTTTCTTTGCGCGAAATGCAGAGTTGCCGGGAGAACTGGCGGCGCACTTTAACAGCTTCGATTTAATTCTGAGCTATCTCTACGATCCGGACCGGATCTTTGAAAGCAATTTGCGGCGCGCCGGCGTTGAGAATCTGATCATCGGGCCGGGCAAGCTCGCAAACTGCGAGCACGCGGCTCAGCAACTGGCGCGCCCGTTGCAGGAGCTCGGGATTTACGTCAGCAAATTTGCGGCGCAGATTTCGCCTTCCATCCAAGATCGACATCTTGCATCGGAGTTCCTTCACGCCTGCGTTGAACCGATTGTCGTTCTGCATCCCGGCAGCGGCAGTGAGAAGAAAAACTGGCCGCTCGCCAATTGGATCGAGCTTGGGAACGATTTGTTAGGCGCAGAGAGCTTCGGCGGCTCGATTGTGATTGTTGCTGGCGAAGCCGACGCGGCGCAGGTCGGCCAACTAGAGACGACCTGGCAAACCGGGCGTGTTCGCTTCGCGAAAAATCTGCCGCTGCCTCTTCTCGCTGCGATTCTGGACCAGACGGTCTTTATCGGCCACGACAGCGGGATATCGCATCTGGCCGCGGCAGCCGGCGCGCATTGCATTTTGCTTTTCGGTCCGACCGACCCAAAAGTCTGGGCGCCGCGGAATGACAATGTACGCTTGATCCAGGCGCCGGATGGCGATTTGCGAGCGCTAGATGTCGATCTTGTGCGCGCGGAGCTTGTTCAAGAGCTGATGCGCATCGGCATCAGCACATAAAGAAACGGCGTCTGAATTTTCAGCACGCCGGGGCTCATCTCGTCGATCAGATCGAGATAAACTTCGTCCTCGGTGAGGGCCCGCAACGGCGCCATCAGGAATTCCGGATTAAAGGCAATCGAGAAATCGCGTCCTTTGTAGGCGACAGGCAGCGATTCCTTCGCCTCGCCCACTTCGGGCGTGTTCGCTGTAATCTCGATGTTGTTCTTGCTGAAGTTGAGCTTGATCGAATTCGATTTGTCGCTGGCGAGCAATGACACGCGGCGCAACGAATTCAAAAAGGTCTCGCGCTCGAGCGTGACGCGCTCCTTCGCTTCGGTCGGAATCACCTGTTTGTAATTCGGATAATTTCCCTCGATCAATTTTGAGACAAGGAGCGTGTTATTGACGTCAAAGGCGATCTGGCCGCTGCCCATGCTTACTTTTACGTCGCCATTATCGGTCAGCAGACGCTGCAATTCGGTTACCGCTTTCGTTGGGACGATGATGTCCGCTTCATGGCTGCGCGGAAACTCGAGTTCAATGTCGACCATGGCGAGCCGGCGGCCGTCCGTCGCGACCAGCGTGAGTTTGTTTTCTTTGAAGCTAAACAAAACACCGTTAAGCACGTAACGCGTTTCATCGGTCGAGATCGCATAGGACGTTTTGCGCAAACCGTCGCGCAAATCCTTTTGCCGCATCGTGACAACCTTCGCGTCTTCAAACTTCGGCAGCGGCGGAAATTCCTCCTCCGGCAAACCGAGAATTTTGAAAAAACTTTGCCCGCTCCGGATCGAAGCCGTGTTTTTGCCATCGACATCGAAGTGAATTTCGCTCGACGGCAGCTCGCGAATGATGTTGAAGAGCCGCCGCGCCGGCAGCGTGGTCGCGCCCGATTTTTCCACGTCTGCTTCGAAACTGCCGCGCACGCCGACGTCGAGATCGGTGGTCGTGAGATGCACTTCTTTACCGTTCGCCTGCAACAGCACGTTGGATAAAATTGGTAAGGTTGTGCGAGTGCTGACGACGTTTTGCACCTGTTGCAAACCCTCGAGCAATTTCTCTTTCGTAACCGTGAACTTCATGGCCGCAGCGGCGCTTAAGATGTAAGGCTTAGGGTTTTATTCGGCAACCGCAAACTCTGCTCAACGCTGCAGCGAACTGTCGATGAAGGAAATCGTTTGGCGCAAACTGTCCTGCTCTTTCATGCGTTTCTTCACCAGCTTGCACGCATGCAACACCGTACCGTGATCGCGCCCGCCGAAGGCATCGCCGATTTCGTTGAGTGAGGCTTTGGTCAGCTCGCGTGCGAGATACATCGCCACCTGGCGTGGAAAGGCAATATTGGCCGGCCGCCGTTTGCTCGTCATATCGGCGAGACGCACGTCGAAATGCTCGGCCACGCGCCGCTGAATTTGCTCAATCGTGATCGCGTGCCGCGCTTCCTCCTGCAAAATGTCCTTGAGCAAATGTTCCACCACATCGTGGGTCAGTTCCTTGCCGCTGAGTGAGGCGAACGACGCCACCCGCATGAGCGCGCCTTCCAGCCGGCGCACGTTGCTGCGAATGCGGTTGGCCAGGAACTGAAAAATGTCATCGCTGAGCTTGATTTGCATGGCGCGCGCTTTCATGCGCAGAATCGCCATCCGTGTTTCGATGTCGGGCGGTTGAAGCTCCGCCGTCAAGCCCCACTCGAAGCGCGAGACCAATCGTTTCTCCAGATTCGCGATTTCCGACGCAGGTCGATCGCTCGAGAGCACGATCTGTTTGTGACCGTCAAAGAGTGTATTGAACGTGTGGAAGAATTCTTCCTGGGATCGTTCCTTGCCGGCGAGAAACTGGATGTCGTCGATCAAAAGCACATCGGCCTGTCGGTAACGTTTGCGGAATTTGACGAGATTGCTGTGCTGAATCGCGTCGATGAACTCGTTGATGAAAAGCTCGCTCGAAACGTAAATCACCTTCGTGCTTTTCTTTTTTCGCCAGACGAAATCGCCGGTCGCCTGCATCAGGTGCGTCTTGCCGAGGCCGACGCCGCCATAAATGAAGAGCGGATTGTATGTCCGGGCCGGTGCTTGGGCAACGGCGAGGCTCGCGGCATGCGCGATCTCATTGTTTGGACCGACGACGAATGTCTCAAACCTGTTTCGTGGATTGAGACCGAGGGCGCTCCCACTGCTTTTCGTCTCCTGCGACGTTTCCGGGCGCTGCGACACGATCGCGTCCTCCGCCACCTCGCCGGAGTTGCCCGGAAAAACAAACTTTACTTCGCGCGGCCCACCGAACGCGGTCATGATCGCCGCCTGCAATGCAGCCATATGATTACTCTCAATCCAGAATTGATAAATATTGTTTGGAACACGAAACGTCAGTCGCGTGTCCGTGGCCTCGGCTAATTCGACGGCAGAAAACCAGCGCTTGAAAGTATCGGCGCTGACCTGTGGTTTGAGGGCGGCGGCCAGCCGCTGCCAAAACTCAGCGCATTTGTCTTTCATAAGAGTTGTTAACAGTGTTACACAACCGTCACAGAGCCATTTTTCGAGGGAAAACGACCGATGCGGTGGACGCCGGCCGCCTTTCCGCCGGTAATATGGCACCTGGGCAGTGTTGCTGAAAAAAGGAAAAACTTCTGAAATACGAGGGAAAAACTGGTTTTGTGACAGCGGCGCGTCGCGTGCGCTGCACCAGAGCGACATCTTGGGCCCGGTAACTTAGAGATGAGGTTAAGGCATCACTCATGTAACTGCTTCGCGACGGTCAAAAGCTGTTCACAGGTTATTCACATGCGCTCCTTTTTCGCCCTGCCGCACGGCTGGAGATTAGAAATCGCGTTTCGGAGCGACAAGAAAAAAACCGAATTTTATTTTTTTTCCCGCGCAAAAAAATCTTGACGGAAAAATCAAAAAGAGCGTGTGCCCGAAAACGCCCTCGGCGCTCCCTCGTATAAAATTGCACCGAGTTGACCCGACTGCTGCGGGCGAGCATTTTTCTGCCGTTTGGAAACTATGGCGGAGTCAATTCGCGCGCCGAAGAATGAAGTTGCAGCAGAACCAGATCGCGAATTGCCGTCGAAAACTCCTTACCCGCGCTGATATTCCCGTGGTCTTGAGCACGCGCACTGGTCTTGCTCTTTCGCTTGCCGTCTTCTTCGCGCTCTCGGGCATAAAAACATCCGCGATTGAAGAATTGTTGCCACCATTCGGCTTTCGCTGGAACGACCCGGTGTCGCGCGTCGAGGCGGTGCTCGAGGGCGCCAAGGCGCGCATCGTTTCCCGCGAGAAAAAGGAAGGGCGCGAGGTTTGGACGGTGGAAGGCCTCGTTCATCCGGGGCTGAAGCGGACGCTCTTCACCTTCAAGGGCGGTGCGCTTTTCGGCGTCGAGTTGCAGTACGAATATCCCGATTGGTCGATCGAGCGCTACAACCAGCGCATGGGCGAAATCCGCAAGTACTTCGACGACAAATACGGCACCGGGAAATTAGTTTCACGCGCGCGCGATACAGACAGTGACGTCGTCCAGACGCTGGTTGGCTATCAATGGATGGTCGGCGCGACCATGCTGGAGCTGTTCTATTTTTCGGCGCAGCACGACGCGCTTGTCTACCGCACGATCACGGTCGATTACAAAGCGCTGTGATTCTGTAGGCGCGGCGCTATGCGCCGTCTCGCCGCAATCACAACACACGAGCCGCAGGCGCGTGCCTACAGCACCGTGTCGCTCGGCTGCAATTGTCGATCTTGCGCCCGCACGCGCTGGCCGCGCTTAGTCTCTTTCTGCAGACGTTTGAGGCGGCTTGCCAACACTGCTTTGGCCGCAGAGTTCATCCGATCAATGAACAGGACTCCGTTTAGATGATCGATTTCGTGCTGCAGCGCGCGCGCGAGCAAACCGCCCGCTTCGAATTCGATTTCTCCATCCAATGTTTGCGCGCGCGCGATTACTGAGCCGGCTCGCTCGATCTCGCCGGTGATTTCCGGGAAGCTCAAACAGCCTTCCAGACCGAGTTCAGTTTCGCCGCGCAACTCTAACTCGGGATTAATCAGTACCAGCGGCATCGCGCTCTTTGGATCGACCTCTTCGCCGTTAATTCGCATCGTGCTGGGCCGGTCCTCCGCTTGCGACACATCGATCACGGTTAATTGCAATGCTTCGCCGATTTGTTGCGCGGCTAAACCAATGCCATTGGCCGCGTGCATCGTCTCGAGCATGTTCGTCGCCAGCTCGCGAATGTGATTGTCGGTCTTCTCGATGCGCCGGCCTTTGGCGCGCAGCATCGGATCGCCGTAACGCAAGATCGACAATTTCATTGCGGCTCGCGTGTAAACGACGGGAGATTTTTCACCCCCGCCAGTTTGAGCGCATCCATCACTTTCACGATCGTGCCCCAGGACGCCTTGCGATCGGCCTGCAATGCCAGTGTCGATTTGCGCGTCTCCGGCAATTCACGCACCGCAGCTTCCAATTGATCCACGTCCACCGCGCGACCGTCGAGCTGAATCTGATCGCTCTCATCCACGCTTACGATTACGTGCTCGAGCTCGGCCGGTTTCTTCGTCGCCGTTTTTGATTCCGGGAGGTTAATCTGCACCTCCGGCTGGTCTTTTTTGAACGTGGTCGAAACGACAAAGAAGATCAGGAGGATGATGAGAATGTCGACGAGCGAGACGATGATAATTGTCGGTGCGCGCCTTTTTCGGACTGCGAAGTTCATTCGCTAAACTCGCCCGCGCCTCTCACGCGACCGGAGTGGGGACGGTCACAGTCGGCGGCGGCGAAGTTTTCGTGGGCACGAATTCGCGCGAGCTTCGCCCGTAATAACATTTGTTGATCAATTCCACGACCAGCGTCTCCATCTCGACTGACATCACTTCGACTTTTTTCGAAAAGTAGCTGAACCCGATCAGCGTCGGCACCGCGATCGAAAGCCCGAACACGGTCGCGTTCAGCGCTTCGGCGATGCCGAGCGCGATCTGCCGTGTGTCCGATGCGCCACTGCTCAAGCCGAGATGTGAGAAAACATGCACCAGACCGGAGACGGCGCCGATCAATCCTAGCAGCGGCGCGATACCGACGATGACCTCCAGCACGATCAGGCCCTTTTCCAGCCGCACCATTTCGTGGCGCGCACGCGTCTCCACCACCTCGATGTTTTCGGAGCGCGGCGCGCGCAAATGCTGCAATGCGACTCGCGCAATCCGCGCGAGTGACGATGGATCATGAGCCACGATCCGGGCCAGCCGTTCGGCACTCGCGCCGGGCACTAGCCGCTCGATCTCGCTCTGAATCAATGATGGCATCACGTTTTTCTCTCGCAGCGCAAGGCCACGCAAAATCATTGTCGTCACCGACACAATCGAGCAGGCGAGCAGCGGCCACATGAAGAGTCCGCCCTTGGTGAAAAAGCCGAGGACCGTTTGTGTGATTTCCGACATATCAGCCAGTGCCACAGCGGCGCTCAATTAGCATACATCGTAAAAGACATTTCTTCGTCCAATCCTTCCGGCGGGACCGTGCTGGCTACGTCATCGGGCAGCGGCGGCAGCTCAATCTCGAGCACCGATTGCAAGCAAACATTCGCGAATGATTCGTTGGAGCTATTGGCCACAACCTTCAGATTCTTCGGCTTCCCATCGCGGCCAACCGAAAAAACCAGACGGAGCGTGCCGATGCTGACCAAGTCGCGCTGTTTGTTTACGTAATAATACCAACGCGAACCGACCGCATCGTAAAGGAGTTTCTGATAGCGGCCGAGCGGTGTGCCGACTGCGTTGACCGAAGGCGCGCCGCGATTGGTGATCGACCCGGCCAAACGCGTCTGCTGTTTCTCCGCGCGATATGTGGAGGCGGGTTGCTGCGGAGTCGGAGCGACGCTCGGCTGCACGGTCGGATTCGGCGTCGACGTTAGCATCGCAAACTGCTCCGACTCGGAAAGCGGCGTTGGCTGCGGAGTAGTTTCCGGCGCCTGCGACGGCTGCGGCGTTTCGTTAGGTACTGCGCTCGGTTGCGGCTGCACACCCTGATTGGCGAGCGAATATTGATGTGTCTCCAAATCGACGGCCGGTCGCTCCTTTCCTTCCTGTGAAGGTACTGGCAGATCGCCCGTCGCTGGAAGCTGGCTTGCGCCGATCGAATTCGCGTTTGACTCGAACGTTTTTTCCTGCGGCACGGGAGCGTTCTTGGATTCATCGGTTTCGATGAAGGCCGGGTTCTTCGGAACTGTCGCGGGTGCAAGGTCGACAATCGTCAGCTCAGCCGGTTTATCTTCAATTGACGGCGCCGAAGAAAAAGCGCCGCCGACTGCCGCCAGTCCGAACGCGACGAGCAGATGAATGAGCAGCGCCGCGACAAACGCCCAGAAAACTTTGCGGAACTCGTGTTTCCGATCCAGCAACGTGTCGCCCGGCTGGGCAAACATCATCTCGGCAGTCGTCAT
>DASTDG010000205.1:0-12862 GCA_035710475.1 Chthoniobacterales bacterium
ATCCGGTAGGTTTTATATTTCCGGGCTCCCAACGCTTCGATGAAACGGTTAACCATGTAATTGTCTTCAAGCGTCATACTGAGTTCGGCCGTGAAACCGCGTTTTGCTCCCTCCTCCATTACTCGCAGCACCAGCATCTCGGCAATTCCGGCGCGCCGATACTTTTCCAAAACGCCAAGGGCGACAAAGCGCGCCGTGCGAATTCGCCGCCGATAATAAAGCAGCTGCAGTAATCCGATTGGGAGAGCAAAACGCGTTAAGCGTCCGTTGATGCGGCGCAGCGCGACGTTAATGTCCGGCACGCAAATCACGAACGCGACAGGCGCATCGTCGATCTCGGCGATTAATGTCATTCGCGGATCGATAAGACGGCGCATTTCTTTTGCCATATGTTCCGCCTCCGGTTCCGTGAACGGAACGAAACCCCAGTTATTTTTCCAGGCTTCATTAAACACGGCAGAGAGGCGGCGACTTTCGTGAGTCAAGCGGCGAAGATCAATCTGGCGAACCTTGACCACGTGCTTTCGGGCACGTGCGTTCGCGATTCGGTGCAAGCGTTGAAGCGGTTCCAGCGCGGGGACAAACCACCAGGCGTACCAATCCTTGATTTTTTCAAAACCGCAAAGCTCGATCAATCGCCGGTAGTAAGTTGGGTTATGGGCGGTCAGGACTGTGGGCGGATGTTGAAAACCATCAATGAGCAATCCGCAAACGTAATTGGTCGAATAATCGATCGGCCCCATGATTTCGTTCCGGCCTTTTGCCACGAGCCAGCTTTCGACCGCCCGAAATAGCGCGGCCGCAACGTCGACATCGTCGATCGATTCAAATAAACCGAAACAACCCACATTCGTGCGGTGCAATGCGTTGTAGTTCGGGTCGTCGCTCGCCATGACGCGGCCAACCACTTGGCCATTTCGTCTCGCCAGAAACAACGCCGCATCCCCGTGCTGATAAAACGGATGTGTTTTACGATCGAGAAACGCTCTTCGTTCGATAATGAGCGGCGGCACCCAGGACGGATCATTTTTATAAATGCGCCACGCAAATTTAATGAACTCATCCCGCTCGGCGCGGGAGCGAACCTTGACGATTGAGACGGGATGAGCGGTCACGCGCTTTCTTTTTGCGTCGTGAGTAATTCAACGAGCGAGCGCGATATTTTTTCCTGTTTCCGCACCAGATAGAAGAGCAAGAAATTGGCTGCGGTAATTTCGAACCAAAAGTACCAAACTGGTTGTCGAACTAAAAATACAGCGAACAGGACCAGCATTCGGGTATTGGTCATGAGCAGTCCCCACCATTTCAAGCTCGGCAGAACAAGATCGCCGTAGCGCGATTGGAATCGGACCGGAATTTGCCCGGCGAGGTCGTGGTCGACTCTTTCGTGCAACTGTTTTACGCCAGGCAGAAGAAGTTCCTGTTCACGGGTGACATTGAGATACAAACCGAGGAGAAATTTCCGCCACAAGTTCGCTCTCCAAGTGTAGCGACGATATTCCCGCTTCAGGTTCGACGCCGAATCGAATTCAGGTCGACCTTTTCCGAAGTAAAGATATGCGTTTCGCGAGTAATCAGCTGCAGCTGCCTGGGCGGCGTGACTGAGACCAGCTGCGAGCGCCAATGCCCAGATTGCGCTGGAAAAACCTTCGAACTGAAGCCGCAAGGCGAGATGAAGATAAATGCTGAACCAAATAATATGATCGACAACCGGATCGAGAATCCGTCCGATGCGGCTTTGTTGGTTCGTTAGGCGAGCAAGTTGGCCATCCGCATTATCGAAAATGTTCGCCGCCACGTGGAAAACCAACCCCAGGAGATTGAGGACAAGAGCGCGATAGAAATAAAGATGACCGGCAACGATCCCAAAGATTCCGCCAATGAGAGTAATCGACGTCGGCGTCCAATTCCGCCGCACGAAAAATTGCGCCAACCGAAAGCCAATTCTGCGATAAAACCAAAGATCGACAATTCCTTCCACCTCGCGAGATTTGTAGGTCGCGTGGATAGCCGACGATGACGGCTTTGCAGGCTCACAGAGGCGGCTAAGTTCTGTTCCCACTTCAGGCGTTTTGCAACGCCGCGGGAACGAGCGTGTCTTGAAGAATATTTAACGCTTCGTCGAGGTCGGCCCGGGTGTGCTTGGCAGTGACGCAAGCCCGGAAGCAGATTCGATTTTGCGGGACGGCCGGGTAATCGACCGGCGCGACCCAAAGACCGCGACGGCGCAATTCGTGACAAAGCCGATACATTCGTTCGCGATCGCCCATGACGATCGGCATGACATAGGTAGTGGATGAGCCAGTATCGATGCCGAGCTCGCGCAGCTTTTCGTGAAAGTAGTCGGCGTTTTCCCAAAGCGCTTTCCGCAATTTCTGTCCTTCACGGATGGCAATCTCGAGCGCTTGCAGAAGACCGGCAATGACGACCGGCGGCAACGCGCATGAATAAACGTAGGGATGTGCATAAAACCGGAGGTATTGCAGGGTTTCTTTCGATCCGGCGACAAATCCCCCGAGGGCACCGAATCCTTTTGAAAATGTGCCGTAGATAAGCGACACGCGGTCTTCCACTCCAAATCGTTCGGCCGCACCGCGACCGTGGTTGCCACAGCCCAGAACGGAGTGCGCTTCGTCAATGAAAACACTGGCGCCGTGGGATTCGGCGACGTCGATCAACTCAGCCAACTTGCCGAAATCGCCATCCATCGAATAAATGCCTTCCACGATCACAAGTTGGCGCCGTCCAGTTTGCCGGGCGAGAGCGGCATCAAGGGAAGCTGCATCGTTGTGCTCGAATTTTTCGGTGCGACAACGGGAAAGCACGGCGCCATCGCGCAGGCTCAAGTGAGAGCGATTATCGAGGATTGCGACATCACTTTTGCGCAGGAGACCGGAGATGGTCCCCAGAGCGCCGCCGAATCCGCTGTTGAAGAGCATTGCATCTTCACGTCCCAGGAATTTCGCGATGCGCGATTCCAGTTCGCGATGAAGATCGGTCATGCCCGAGAGCATTGGTGAACCGCATGCGCCGAGACCATGGGTGTTGAGCGCGTGGTGCGCCGCAACGATCACGTCGGGGTGATTGGCGAGCCCGAGATAATTGTAAGAGCAAAGATTAATGACGCGCTGCGCTTTGCCGTCATATCGGATGCTGGTGCGGGCCTCCGCACTGGCGAGCATTTCCGGCTCATACAATTCGACCGCCCACGCGCCGGCCTGCATCCAAGCGGTGAAACTTGGCGGTGCTTGCAACGGGTCGCGGCTTTCGCCCGCGAGGAAGTTGCTCAAACTAAGTTTTGCAGGATCGCTCATTCCTTATGGCAAATCGGTCGCCGCGGCGACCCTTCCATATCGGGGCAGCCATTGTACTTCGCCTCGCGCAGCCGACAAGGCCTAAGTGATTGCCAAATTGCGTCCTACCGGCGATTCGTGCGGAAAACGTAATCCCACAGCGGCGAACTGACGCCGAACCCGGTGTGATCGTCGTGGTAATGGTGCCGCAAATGGTACTGCTTCAGCCAAAGCCAGACGCCGCGTTTCATCGGGAAATGGTGAATGGCATAATGGATGGAATCGTAGCAAATGTAGCCGAAGCCAAACCCGGCAGAAACTGCTGGGGCAAAACGGCCCAAGGTCACGGCAAACAACAACCAGAAGATCACCGCCAGCGGCATGCTGACCGCCGGCGGCATCACCAGCCGGCGCCCGTCATTGGGATAGTCGTGGTGAACGCCATGTACGATAAAGTGCAGCTTTTTCCCAATCGGCGTCTTCGGTTCATAATGGAAAACCCAGCGGTGGATGATGTATTCGAGTAGTGTCCAGATGACCAGCCCGACAGCAAACAGCCCCGCCACCGCTAACATCGACAATCCACTTTTCCAGATCGCGGCATAAAGCATGTAAGCGACTAGCGGCAAGTACAGCACGAGCGGTGTCGCCGGATGGACATGGGAGAGAAATTCCATGACGTCGCTTTTAAACATGCGCACGGTTTCGTTCTTGTTTGAGACGTAGAGGCGCGAGGCCATAACGGTTATTTTAGTTACCTCTGCGCCCGGAGCAACGCGTTCGTTTGATCTGGAGGCTGACGCGTCCTCGGCAGAATGCCTCGTCAGCCCGGGCGGCAGCGGGAGAAAATGACCATCGAACCTGATTAGCCCGACCCTAACGGGATTCCAAGCCGCTTGCCACATTTCGCGAATTCCCGCGAATTGGGCGGAAAGCTGCGGGAATTAGCGCGTTACTAACCGATCACGAGAATCTAAGAATTGCACTATTCGCGCAGAATTATGCAGTTCGACTGTCCGAATGTGTCCGAAACGCCTCGCGCCTGAGAGACACAGCGGGAATCACCGAAAAACAGAATTTGCAGAGGGCAAACTGTAAGAAATGGTTCGGCTGCCAAACTCGTCAGCCGTTTCCAGCAGAAGCCGGTCCGGATCCTGCCGGACGGTGACGATGCTGTAGCCGGAACAATCGCTGGTGGAGTAACCTTCGCTCCAAATCCCATAAGCGCTGGTTGGGCAGTGCAGTCCGTCTTCGGCCCCATTCGCCTGAGGGACGCACATTTCGGGGAAGCCCGAGGCGGCTCCGTTATCGATTGCGCCAAGATGCAAATCGCCTGCGATAAAGACGACGTTGCTGATCTTGTTGCCACGGATGAAATCCCTGAGCGCTCGCCATTCCGTCTGGTAACCGGCCCAGCCGTCAGGGTATTTCGTGGTCGGGTTGGTGACGACGGAGGTAAAAATGATTTTCCACGTGGCGGTCGAAGCGAGCAGGCCGTTCTCGAGCCACTGCAATTGAACCGCGCCCAGCATCGTCTTCTTGCTATCATCGCGCGCCGTCTCGGGAGTGCGCTGGCTCCGGCAGTCGAGCACGAAGAAGTCGACCTGGGCATAGGAAAACTTTTGCCAGATGCCAGCGGGTGAAATCTTCGGAAGTGGATAGCTGGGTGTGTATTCATGGAACGCCTGCTGCGTGAGATTCCAGTCGGGATAGGTGGTGTCGAGATTGTTCAGGCCAGAATCGTGATCATCCCATTGGTGCGCGATTGGGAACTGTCGCAGAATGAATGTCACGAAGCCGTCCATGTTCGGCGTGCTGGGGTTGTATAGGTCTTTGAACATCACGCGTTTGGCCCCAAGCGTCTTCGGGTTGCGATGATCGAAGTCGCCGCCGATAAAAACGAAGTCAGGCTGCTCGGCCGCGGCGCTCTGCCAAGTGAACGAAGAACGTTGCAAGGAATTGACTGTCGCGAAGTCGGTGAGAACGACGAATTTGAAACCGCGAGCCGCGCCGGCGGGCGCGAAAGTGGTGAAGGATGGATAGGGCCGCCTGAGCTGCGCTACACCATCCACCGCCACATCGAGATAATATTTCGTCCCTCCCTTTAGTCCTGAAATCGGGACTGTGGCGGTGTTATCCTGTGAGGTGGTGGTAGCGATCGTCCGGCTCTCTGAATACATGAGCAACCCGAGATCGGTGGAGTAACGGATTGTCACCTTCGCTGGAACACCGGTGCGAACAAAAATAGTCGCCTGCGTGTCGGTGACACCGCCCACAACGGGACCGTGCGTGAGAGTCTGGGCGTGAGCGGCGAAGGCAGCAATGAGGAGCCAGAGGCTGAGGAGCACACGCTTCACATTCACTGTTCGGATTTAGCGCTTCCGATAGCCGCCGTGAAAACGCCGTTTCACGATTAAAATGCAACCGCTATCCGGCTGCGCGTTTTTCGCGGCGAGAGAGACCGGCCCGATCTGGCATTGCTGTACGAGCGCGTGCCGCTGCTCCTCAGCCAGAACGACAGCTAAGGCGGTGGCGCTTGCGGTCACCTCGATCTCAAAGCGACCCTAACGGGATTCGAACCCGTGTTACCGCCGTGAAAGGGCGATGTCCTAGGCCTCTAGACGATAGGGTCAAAGCGGACGGCAATATCAGAACCGACGGTTCGGCGCGCAAGGCAAATTGCCCAACGTTCCTATTCTTCCGCTCGGTTTAGATCGATAATCAACTTGGCCGTACGCGCCGTCGCGCCGGTGTGCGCTGCGAGCACCTGGCTGGCGTTTGTAACCCGGCGCTCGCGGGCCGCGGTGTCGCGCAAAAGATCGACAATCGTGCCGCGCAATTCCTCAGCGGACCGAATTTGGATCGCGCCGCCACGCGCAACCAAAGCACGCGCGAACGCCGCAAAGTTTTCCATATGAGGACCGAATACGACCGGCTTTCGCGCGAGAATTGCCTCAGCCGGATTTTGTCCGCCGTGCGCGAGCAAACTTTTTCCGATGAAAACGATGGTCGCAACGGCATACCAGTTTCGAAGTTCGCCGGTGGAATCGAGGACTAAACAGTCGGCCGGGTGATCGGTAGCGCTCGCGCGCGAACGCAAGACCACGCGCAGCTCCATTTGCTCCAGCAGCCTCGCTACTGCGCGCCCGCGCTCCGCGTGCCGCGGGGCAAGGATGAGGAACAGCTCGGGAAAGTCGCGGCGTAACGCGCGAAAAACCTGCGCTACGAACTCTTCTTCACCTGGATGCGTGCTGCCGCCAAGCAGGATCGGGCGATTGTCGATCTTGAGCTCGTGCAAAACGGTGTGTGGGACAGTTGCATCAATAGTTGCGTTTTGCGGGTCGTATTTCACGCTGCCCACCGGGTGAATGCGTCCGGGTGGGATGCCGAGAGCCTCCCAGCGTTCCACATCGGCAGGCTCAGGAACCAAAAGCAGATCCAGTAGTCGAAAAGTCGGCCGAACGAAAAATCCAAAACGCCGAAACCGTTTTTCAGACCGGGGAGACAAACGCGCGTTAATCAGCGCGACCGGAATACGCCGTGCGTGCGCTTCGGCCAGGAGGTTGGGCCAAACCTCGGCCTCAACCAACACGATCGCCCGCGGCCGAATGACTCTCAATGCGCGGCGCATGATCGGCCAGAAATCGAGCGGCGCGTAGAGCACCTCTATCCAAGCTGGCGCGTTGTTTGTTGCGACGGCAAAGCCCGTCGTCGTAGTCGTGGTGAGGACAAACTCGGCGTTTGCGTTGAGTTCGCGAACCGCGCCAATCAGTTTCGATGCGATGCCAACCTCTCCCACGCTGACGGCATGCACCCAAATGGGTTTTCGATTGGTCAGGCGCCTGACCACATCGACATCATAGATCCCGAGGCGCTGGCCGAAGTTCGCCCGATAATCCCCGCGCCGGAACATCTTCGCCAGGTAACCAGGCAGAAAGAAAATGAAGCCAAGCGGCCAGAGCAGATTATAGAGAAAACGGATCACTTCTGCAGAAACAGGACTTCCGTCGCACCATATGTTTTTGCCCGAACGATGTGCCACGGTTTGATGTCCGGCAGATTTTCATCGGGCCGCTTTTCCAAAACGAAAATCCCATCGGCATCGAGCAACTCGCCGAGCTGTTTATTTGAAAGAAGCTTCTCGATGAACGATTCGCCGGTTTCCATTTTGTCATATGGCGGGTCGGCGAAGATGATGTCGAATTTTTCCCTTGCACCCGCCTCTAGCAAAAACCGGAAGACTTCCTGCTGCCGTAGGCGTCCGTCGAGCTTTGTCTTGGCGAGATTTTTTTTGATAGCGAGAATTGCTTGCCGATCTTGGTCGACGAGGAGGGCGGAGGCGGCGCCGCGGCTGAGCGCTTCAATGCCCAGCGCGCCGGCGCCGGCAAACAGATCGAGCACGCGCGCGCCGGGAGTTCGATCGCGCAGGCTGGAGAAAATCGCTGCTTTCACGCGATCCATCGTCGGGCGGACACCGCGTTTCGGCACGGCGAGCTGAATTCCGCCGGCGGAACCGCCGACGACTCTCATGGGCTGGGTGTCGACGTCGCCGCAGGTGAAGTAACATCGGCGGGTACACTAGGAGCGGCGGTGGGCAGTGCGACTTCGGCGGGCTCGTTTTCAGGCGCCTTTTTTTTCTTCGACTTTTTGCTGCCGAACAATCCGCGCACGAAATCCTTGAGCTCGCGTCCCACCATTCGGTCAAGCAAGTTTGTGCTCGGCCGGTCGATTGTTCCGGCGACATTAAACGCGATGGCCGAGTAGCCGGGCTCGTCGATCGGTTGGAAATTGTCGCGGAGCGGTTTGAACAGGCGGCCGCGAATCTGGTCGCTGATCGCAAGCTGCGAATCCATCCGCAGCTCGCTGTCGAAACCAAGCGTTCCAGTCGCGGAAAGTCTGATGTTCGGCGAGCGCAGGACCAGCTCGTCGATGTTGACTCTCCCTGGAGTCAGGTGGTAAGTCGCCCACGCCTGATCAAGGTGCAACTGGCTGAGCTCGTCGATCTGCAGAATCTGGCCGAGCGCGACGAGCAGACTGTATTGCTGCAACTGGCCGTCGCGCAGAGAAATCTGACCGTGGCCGGTAAGCGCGTTCGGGTCGGCGGTTTTGCCGGCGGCTTCCAATGCTGCGTCGAGCTTGCCCTGCAACAGGTTCTTCGCGCCGCCAGCCTCGGCGACGATTTGGTCCGCGTGCACGTTCCGCAAATTTGCGCTCACGCTGAATGGCGAACCTGCGCTCTGCACATCGAGCTTGAATTTCGCATTCAGCTCCCCGCTTCCAATTTGCCCGGAAATCTTCGGTAACTCGAGCACGTTCTGTTCAAACCGCACAGGTGAGTGGAAACCGGCGACGAAAAAGCGGTTCCGCAACGAAATCTTCGCGACCTTGGCACTGCCGCGCAGCGTGTGAGCGTCCGAGAGAGTCGAACTGAACTTGAGGTTCTCAAACGTGGCGAGCGGAAGACCCGTGCGGTCGAGAAACTGAAAGTTGCCGCCGCTGATGTTGAGCCGCCGAATCTCCACAGCCAGCGCCGATTTCATCCGCCGCGGTTTACCAGCTGGCGAGACATATCTTTCCTGTGGCGGCGTCGGGCTCACAGCTTCTGCAGGCGAGGACGCAATGGACGGCATCTGAGCTGGCGGCGGCGTGAGTGGTTGCGGCGCGGCGGAGGGCAATCGCCATTTCCCCTCTGCATTCTGCGGCCACACCACAGTTGGATCGATCAACGCTATGCTCGTGATGACCAGCCGGTGCGAGAAAAGCGGCAGCAACCGAAGATGCAGGTGAAAGCTCTTGGCCTGTAAAAAATCCACACCCGTCAGAGTGGATCTTTGCGGAATCGTGATCCCGCTGAGAGTGAGCCCACCCCATGGCGTCACGCCGGTTCCGCGGATGTGCAGAGCCGTGCCGACGCGCTCACTTAGCTCTGCCTCGATCCACGCTTGTGCACCTTCGGATTGCACATACAAGTTCAGCGCGATCAACAACGCTGCCGCGAGCGCGACAATTGCTCCAAAGCCAAACAACACGAGCCGGCGCATTTTTGCCACACAAAGACGTTACAGGCTTCAAGCGAACAGCAAAACCCCGGCTCCAGATTTCCTGTGAATAAAACCGTCGTCATTCTCAATCCCGCCGCCCACAGCGAACGGGCGGTCCGTCTGCGGCCGCAGGTGGAATCCATAGCGCGGGATTGTCTCGTAACGACCACGGGACGGCCCGGCGAAGCGGAGGCGTTAGCGCGGCATGCGGTCAGCGAAGGTTTCGAGAAAATTGTGGCCGCTGGCGGCGACGGCACAATCAACGAAGTGGTCAATGGGTTGGCCGGCAGTTCAGCGATCCTTGGACTGTTGCCAATCGGCACGGTTAACGTTTTTGCGACTGAGCTTGGTTTGCCAGTGCACGATTTAGAAATGTGCTGGCACATTATCCGCGGAGATCAGACCCGCATTATCGATCTTCCCAGCGCGAACGGAAAACATTTCGTGCAACTCGCCGGCGTCGGTCTGGACGCGCAAGTGGTTAAAGAAACCAGCCTGGCCTTCAAACGCAGCTTTGGCCCGCTGAGCTACCTGATTTCCGCGGCACAAATTGCTGCCCGCACACCACCGCGTCTGTTCATCGACGCGGAAAACGCGCCGATTCGCGAAAGCTCATTCGTGCTAATCGGAAACGGCCGGCATTACGGCGGCCCATTTCCCTTTTTCAAACACGCCGTGCTCGATGACGGGTTGCTCGACGTCGTCGCGTTCAGGCGCCTCGGTTATCTGGAAATCGTCAAATACCTGCAAGATGTCTTTTTTAGTTCCGACATCCGCTTGCCCGAGGTGGAATACTTCCAGACCGAGCGACTGCGTATCACGAGTGACCGAGACGTGCCCGTCGAGTTAGACGGAGAACTCGTCGGCAGTTGTCCGGTGGAATTCGAGACGCGGGAAAAGCGTCTTCGCGTCCTTGCTCCGCCGCCGAGCTAAATCGTCGACAAATTTTCCCGTTTGCGATAGCTTCGAACGGTGCGGCTATCGGGGGGAAAGCGTTCCTTTTACACGCGTCGGTTAAGAGAGCGCCAGCAGGTTGTTCTGCCGCTGTTGATCGGTGTAAACGCCATCATTTTCGTCGCCCAGCTAGTTGTCGATCTTTATCAGCCCGGGTTTGTCCGCGAGTACCTCGGTATCAGCAATCACGGCGTGAGCGACGCATACGCTTGGCAATTTCTCACCGCCATGTTTCTGTACAGCGGGCCGTGGCACTTCGCCGCCAACATTTTCTTGCTCTACCTGCTCGGGCGCGATTTGGAATCGATTGTTGGATCACGCCACTTCTTCTACCTTTATTTTGCTGGCCTTAGCGCCGGAGAGCTCGGACACCTCTTTTTAATGCCGCCGAATTCAATGTTGCTGGCGAGTTCCGGCGGCGTAACCGCACTCATCGTCGCGTATGCGCTCGTCCTGCCGGAGCTGGAGCTACTCCCAAGCGGGTCACTCTTTCGTTCGCTGCGGTTGAAAGCGAAACATCTCGCTTATGCGACGATTGCACTCGCGCTGATATTCGCATGCGTGTTTCGCAGCGGCACCCTCACGCACAGTGCGTGGCTCGGCGGTTGCGCCGCCGGGTGGCTCTACGCACATCTGCTCGGATTCGGGCGTCCGTCGTTTCTTCAGCGGTTTCTGCAGCATCGGCGCGAGCAAGTCCACCGCTACGACCGCATGACTGTGGAGGAGCTGATCGCCCAGGAAATTGATCCGCTTCTCGACAAGATCGGCCACAGTGGATTTGGCAAACTTAGCCGCCGCGAACGGCGCGAGCTGCTTCGCGCCCACGCCAAATTACTCGAGAAGCAAGAGGTACCCTAATTCCGAACGCGGCGACACGTCGCGGCCTGAAGGAGCGCGGACGTATTCGCGCACTGCAGACGTCCTAGCTCGCGAACTGGTCTTTGGGCGGAACCGGCGGCATGTTGCGCAGGATGGACTCGGTTGATCGCTGGATCGAGCAGAAGGCGGTTACGACTTTTCATCCGGCGCAAGTGGAAGCGAGCCTGCGCAGCCTGCATGATGCCTGGCCGGCCGAGGCGCCGCCGCTCGCCCGCATGATCGAGCAATTTCCACTCGGCGAAGCAGCCCTCCTCCATCTGTTCGCCGCGTCGAGCATCTGCGCCGCGCGATCGGTGCGCGACCCGACGATTCTTCTCTGGCTGGCAGAGCCAAAAATCTGCGGCTCACAACGTGGCTACGCGGAAATGAGCGAAGCGCTGCACGCCATGTCTCGCAATGGGCTCGCGGCTAATCATTTTCGCGCGCTTCGGCAATGGAAAGCGCGCGAGATGGTGCGAATCGCGTTGCGCGAAGTCGCCAATGCGGCGGCGCTCGAGGAAACAACGGCCGAGCTGTCGCAGCTGGCAGAGATTTGCATCCGCTGCGTCTACGAACATTGCAACGCCAAATTGCGGAGGCGGCACGGCTCGCCACAAGCGGAGTTCGCAATCCTGGCGCTCGGAAAATTAGGTGGTCGCGAGCTCAATCACAGCTCGGACGTCGATCTTCTATTTGTTTATAGCGCAGATGGCGAACTGGTGCCCGGCCGTTCCTACCACGAGTTCTTCAATGAACTTGCCGAACAGATCCTTGAGACATTTTCGCGACCGCACCCGGAAGGTCCGCTTCTGCGCGTAGACGTTCGTCTGCGCCCGGAGGGTCCGGCCGGGCCGCTGGCCCGCTCGGTCGATAGCATGGAGCATTACTACGGAGGCTTCGGCGAAACGTGGGAACGTCTCGCGCTGATTAAAGCGCGACACGTCGCCGGCAGTCGCGAAGTCGGCTACGATTTCCTGCGCCAGCTTCAAACATTCATTTATCCGAAGAGCGCGACGCCTGATCTGCTCGAAGAGATCGCCGGCATCAAACACCGCATCGAGCGCGATGTCGTTGGCGAACGCAAACTGGGCCGCAACGTGAAGCTCGGGCGCGGCGGCATTCGCGAGATAGAGTTCATCGTCCAGACTCTGCAGTTCGTCCACGGCGCCCGGCACACGTTCCTACAAGAGCCAAACACGTTGAAAGCACTGCGCGCTTTGGCGCAACTCGAACTGCTCCCGCGCAGTGAAATTTTCGATCTTGATCGGGCCTATCGCTTCCTGCGGCGAGTCGAACACCGCTTGCAAATCGAAGCCGAAGAACAGACCCACACTATTCCGGCAGATCCGGAGCGCTTGCGCCGCCTGGCGCGAAGTCTGGAGTTCGAGTCGGCCGACAAATTTCAAACTGCGCTGGAACGCGAGATGACAGCGGTGCGGTGTCTTTTCCGGAAAGTGATTGCGGAAGCGCCGGGCAGCCAGGAGACCGGCGCACTCAATCTCGACATTTTTTCCGAGCGCGCAGCTGCGGAGCGCGCGATGGCTGACCTCATGCACGGTGCCGGCGCCGCGCACACCTCAAAACGGCGGCGACAATCTGCCCGGCGGCTCCAGCCCGTCCTGCTTGGTCAATTGGCAAAGACTGCCGACCGCGACGCAGCCTTGACAAAATTCGTCCGGTTCGTCGAAGCCCACGGGATGCGCAGCTTGCTTTTTG
>DASTDG010000206.1:0-2552 GCA_035710475.1 Chthoniobacterales bacterium
TCAATGAAGTATTGCGAACGACTGCTTTTCGCTCGTTGAGATATTTTTGTCGCTCAGCCAACCGCAATTGCTTTTTCGAGCAGCGGCATAGCGGAATGAAGCGATTGCTCGTTGCGCGCGTGGACTGTTAGCAATGGCTCGTCAAGATCGACATATTCGCCGAGTTTTTTGATGTCGGAAAACCCGACAGCGAAATCGATCATGTCGCCGGTCCTTTGCCGCCCGGCGCCGAGCAGAACTGAGGCGCGGCCGATTAACCCGGCGTCCATTTTCTTAACTCTTCCCGCCGATTTCGCTCGTAACGGCTCGAGGACGGGCGCGCGGTGGACTTCGGTCATTTTCTCAAGCGCGGTGGCGTCGCCGTCCTGCGCGTAAACGAGGGCGACAAATTTCTTCCAGGCGCTGCCGTCTTTTAGGCGTTGCTTCAGCTTTGCGCGCGGCGTTTCGGAAACTTTCTCCGCAAGATCGACAATCAACTTCACCACATCGGGTGGCCCGCCGCCCTGCAAAATTTCGACGCACTCGGCGACTTCGAGCGCGTTGCCGACGGCGCGGCCGAGCGGCTCGTCCATCGGGCTGAGGAGATGGGTGGTCTTCACGCCCATGGATGCACCGACCTCGGTCATCGCCGCGGCGAGTTGCTCGGCGTCCTTTTTTGTTTTCATGAACGCGCCGCGACCAAATTTCACATCGAGCACGAGCCGATCGAGGTTTTCGGCGAGCTTTTTGCTCATGATACTAGCGACGATGAGCGGTTGTGAAGGCACGGTGCCGGTCACGTCGCGCAGCGCGTAAAGTTTTTTGTCGGCCGGGCAAATGTCCTCGGTCTGGCCGATCATGAACACGCCGATTTTGTCGAGTTGTTTCAGCGCGCGCTTGTCGTCGAGGTTGACGTTGAAGCCGGGGATGCTCTCGAGTTTGTCGAGCGTGCCGCCGGTAATGCCAAGACCGCGCCCACAGATCATCGGCACCCAGACTTGATCGCAGGCGAGCAACGGCGCGAGCACGAGTGAGACCTTATCGCCGACGCCGCCGGTGGACTGTTTGTCGATCTTCGGCGGCGAGTCTTTGGGGTACTTAAACACGCGCCCGCTCTGCATCATCGCCTCGGTGAGATGGCGCGCTTCCGCCGGGGTCATTCCACGAAAGAACACGGCCATCGCCCAGGCGCTCATTTGGTAATCGGGAACGTCGCCGAAGGTGAAGTCGGAGATCAGCGTTTTGATTTCCTCCACGGTAAGCGCGTGACCGTCGCGCTTTTTCTCGATGAGCGATGGGATGTGCATTTTAACCGCCAATGGAGACCACTAAAGAAGCGCCCGGGCACGACACCCGAACCGTGAAATGTGATTCGTATCGATTGGCGTTCATTCGTGGTTACCGATGGAGAAGCCACTCAGAACGGCTCAGCGCCAAATAGTAGCAAGGCGCGCGCCTCGCCGCTCACAGCCCGATCGAATGCCAGGCCATTTTTCAGCCCCAAGTCTGCAACTGGCGCGAGAGCCTTGCAGCGCGACGTCAGGATTGCGCAAGCCGTTGCAAAAGGCGACAGGAAAGCATCTGTCCCGACACAACGTTTGACCGTTCGCAAGGGGTGTGACTACAGTGACCACATGACCACGACCTTGCGGGAAGCCAAAGCCAAGCTTTCACAGCTGGTCAAGGCGGCCAGTCGCGGCGAGGAAGTTGTAATCACGGTGCATGGAAAAGAAACGGCAAAGCTCGTCGGCATGCCGAACAATCAAAGGCGAATTGATCGGGAGAGATGGCTGAAGCGGCTTGAGCGGCTGCGGGCGAGAAATTGGACGGGCCGGTATGGGAAAACGGCTCAGGAAATCCAGGACGAGGATCGCGCGGAGCGATTTTAGTGTGGCGTTTTGGGACACGTCGGCGCTGCTCAAGCTTTACGTTCGGGAACGCGATTCCGATCGGTTTGCGGAATTAATCAGAACCTCGATTGATCGAACTGTGATTTCACAACTGACTCTGGCCGAAATGCACCGCGCACTCTGGGGAAAGGCTTTGGCCCGCGCCATTCCAGCGAAGCTCGCCGATACGACGTATCGTGAATTTCGTAGCGACATCGAAGCCGTGGCGCTCACGGTTCTGCCTCTTGGACGAGAAGTGGAGCATGAGTTCGACCGAATCGTTCCGCTTTGTTATCGAGCAAATCCAGCGGTGCCGATTCGCACTCTCGATGGGCTGGTTCTCGCCTCAGCGGTAGTGGCTCGAACGCCGGAGCTGGTAAGCACCGATTCTCGGATGCGCCGTGCTGCAGTTCTTCTCGGGCTGCGAATCTTGCCGGAGTAAATGTCGATGCATAAGTCCGACAAGATCTTCGTGGCGGGCCACCGCGGGCTGGTCGGCAGCGCGATTCTGCGGCGCCTGCGGGCCGACGGGTACGGCAATTTACTCACCCGCGAGCGTTCCCAGCTGGATCTTACCGACACGAAAGCGGTGAACGACTTGTTTGCAAAAGAAAAACCGAGCGTGGTCGTTCTCGCCGCCGCAAAAGTCGGCGGCATTAAGGCGAACAACGATTTTCCGGTCGA
>DASTDG010000207.1:0-13093 GCA_035710475.1 Chthoniobacterales bacterium
CGGTTTGTTTTTCGGTCGCTGCGCCAATTTCATTAACGGTGAACTTTATGGGCGCGCGGCGACTGTCGGTTGGGCGATGCAATTCCCAAAAGAATTGCTCGATCATCCGGCTGAAGCTGAGCGCGCAATCGCGGCATGCACGGCCATCCACCCCGCCCTGAACTCGCCGGAGGCGATCATTGCGGCGGTCCGCGGCCAACCACAGGTCAAAGAAGTTCTGCGCGCGATTCTGACGCCCCGGCACCCATCGCAGCTCTACGAAGCATTTCTCGAAGGCATCGTTTTGTTCGCCCTCCTCTGGTTTGTACGGACGCGAATGCGCGTGGCGAACGGAGTGTTGACTGGTCTGTTCTTCATCGTGTACGCGGTGTTCCGCATCGCGATCGAAAACTTTCGCGAACCAGACGCGAGTTTGATCGCGGGCGTCACGCGGGGCCAATTCTTTTCCTTCTTCCTGATCGTTGTCGGCGCGGCTTTCGTCATCGCCGCGACACGACACCCGACGTTTCCAAAGCAGATGTCGATCTAACAAAGGCGCTTTCGTTTCCGCCAAAGCGCATTATTACTTAGCTCGGTGATCGGCCAGTGTTCCCCTCAGTTTGTCTAGCGGCGGGCGGTCTGCTCTTCGCGTTCGAGCACGCGACGATTGCCGGCAAGCTTGTCCTTATGCTCCTTGCCATCGGCTCGATCTTCAGCTGGTCGGTCATGATTACCAAACTGCGCGTCATCCAGTTCGCGCGGAAACAGAACGCGCGCTTTCTCGCCGCGTTCCGACAAGACCGACAACCGCTGCGCTTGTTCGAAAAACACGCGCGTTTCCCCGGCTCGCCCAATTTCAACGTCTACCGGGCCGGGTGTCAGGAAATGACATTTCATTTGCTCGGCTCACCCGAGGTGGACGAAACTTTTCGCGCGCGCCTCGACATCGCGGACAAGATTTCGCCGCCGCAAATGGGCGCGGTCACGGCCGCGATGGAACGCGCGGTCGGTGAGACAGCGCTCGAACTCGAGTCGCAAATGATCTTGCTGGCGACGGCGGTCAGCGGTTCGCCGTTTCTCGGCCTGCTCGGCACGGTCTGGGGCGTGATGGACGCGTTCACGGGCGTGGCCGAAGCCGGTGCGCCGAACCTGGCGGCGATGGCGCCGGGCGTTTCTGGCGCGCTGATTACGACCGTAACCGCGCTCTGCGTCGCTATCCCGGCGATGTTTGGTTACAACTTTCTCGTCACGCGTATTCGCGGCATGATCGTGGAGATGGATAACTTCGCCGCGGAGCTGGCGTCCGATTTCGAGCACAAGTTTGTTGATCACGGTGCGCGCGAACCGGCGTTCCGCCGATGAGACGCTATTCGCAACGAAATAACCTGAGCACGCTGAGCGAGATCAACATCACGCCTTTGCTTGATCTCGCGTTCGTATTGTTAATCATTTTCATGATCACAACGCCATTGCTCGAAAACAGCATGAGCCTGGTGATCCCATCGAGCAGCGAGCGAACGCGCCCGATCAATTCGTCTCAGGTACAAACCGTCTCGATCGACCGGGCTGAAGTCATCAAACTCAATAATGAAGTTGTCGATCTTGCGAGGCTGAGCTCGCGTCTGGCGGAACTGAAGCAGTCGAGCGCGGACGTGGCCGTCGTAATCCGCTCCGACCGCGAGCTGCCCGTGCAGCACCTTGTCGCTTTAATCGACGTGTTGCAGCGCGCTGGCATTACCAAAGTGGGCATCGCGACACGAGCCGAGGCGAAATAGACATGCCCAAGAACGCGCGCTTCTGGCGCAATGTCACGCTGATCGGCTTTGCGCATACAGCCGTCATTGCCGGCTTCGTTCATTGGAGCCGTGAGAGCAAAAAGGCGCCGGCCCAAAGCATCGTCTGGATGGGCGGCTCCGGCAGCGAGGGATCGGTCACGACCGAAACGCCCCCTCCATCTACGATTTCAGCCAGACCGCCGGTGCGGGAACCAGATCTCGACAGCGAATCGCGGACAGAATCGGCGTCAGAACGAGATCGGCCGGTCCTCGCATCGGCAAAAAGTGAGATTGAATTGCCAGCTGCGCGATCCTCCGCAACCTCGGCACCGACGCGCAAGCCAAGCGCGACTCCGAAAGTGAAGGTCACGCCCCATCCAACACCGAAGCCAAAGCCCAGACCGACTGCGACACCGAAACCGAAGCCGTCGCCGCGAAAAGTGCTTCTCGCCAAAGCCTCGCCGAAACCGTTGCCATCACGAACTGAGAACAAAGAAGAAGAAACAAACGCAGAAGAACAACTGAAAGCGCCAACCGCGCCCGCGCTTTCGAAGACCGGCTCGCGAACCGGCGAGGAAAAGGAAGCGCCGGTTGGCGTGGGTGCTGGTCGCGGTGCTGGCGGGAGCAACCAGTCGCAGTTTGGTTGGTACGGCAGCATGTTGCACGATCGTTTTTACAGCGAATGGGTGCAGCCGACCAATGTTGGGACAAGCGGCGCGAAGAATTCTGTGCTCGCGAAATTGCGGATCGAAAACGACGGCCGCGTTTCAAATTTTGAAATCGTGAAGCCATCGGGCAACGCGATGGTGGACGAATCGGTCGCCGCGGTTGGCAAACGCGTCACGCAAGTTGATCCGCTCCCGCCGGGACTCGGCGACGGCGAGCACTATGACGTAAAAATCAATTTCGAGCTGAACTCGGAATGACTGTAGCCGTCGCCCTGTGGGCGACGCAGACGCTTCGCGCAACGAAGCGACTACAGAAGCGCTAGCGATTTGCCTTCGCGGCCAGCGACCTGGTCCATCGTGCACTGGCGGGAGGCCTTGTCAGGACGCCAGCGCAAGATTCTCGTGCCGTGCCGAAAACGGCCACCAGTGAAATGGTCATATGCCACTTCGACCACTATCTTCGGTTCGACCGGCTCCCATTCGCCGCTCCGTTCCGTGCTCCAACGGCTCGGACCACCGGGAGCGTTACCGGTGAAGCCGGGCGGTTTGCACAGAGCTTCGAATTTTTTCGTGAGCGCGCGGCGCTCGTCGGCTTTAAACGCCGATGTAAATCCGACGTGATGCAGCAGCCCATCGTCGCCGTACAGGCCTAACAAGAGCGAGCCGAGAATTTTCGCGCCACTCGCGTAACGAAAACCACCGACCACGCAATCCGCGCTGCGAATTTGCTTCACCTTCATGGCGGCCGTGCGCTCGCCGCGCGCGTAGGGCGCGTCGAGGAGTTTCGCTATTACACCGTCGAGATCGCCGCCAACTTCGTCGAACCAGCTCTTTGCCCGCTCGAGTTTGGTGGTAGCCGGCGAAAGTTTCACCGCGCCTTTCATTTTGAACTTCTCGAGAAGCGCGCGTCGTTCATGCAATGGGCGCGCCAAAAGAGATTGTCGATCTTGCGCGAGCAGATCGAATGCAATGAACAGTGCGGGGTGCGCTTTGGCCAGTTGCGCGACGCGACTCGCGGCGGGATGCAGGCGCAATTGTAACTCGTCGAATGAAAGCGCGCCGTTCACTGGAATGACAAGCTCGCCATCCAAGACAAAGTTTTTGCCAGGCAAATTTCCGATTGCCTCGACCACATCAGGAAAATAGCGCCCCAGCGGCTGACCCGCCTTTGACTGCAGGTAGACGTTTTCGTTGTCACGAAAAGCGATGCAGCGAAACCCGTCCCACTTCGGCTCGTATTGCCAGTTGTCGCCTGCGGGAATTTCGCCAACCGATTTCGTCTCCATCGGCGCGAGCGGCGGCTTGATCGCGAATGGCATAGCAGGAATTGTAGAGGCGTTTGTGCCAAACGCCTGGCTTCTAAGTTCGGCGCTTGTCACAAGCGCCGCTACAACAGCTTTGCTAAATCGGCGAGTTCCTCGGGTAGCGTCGCGGCTCCAGCTTTGGCGGACGCACACCGTGCAGCACGGCGCCTTTGACTGACATGTAGCTCAGTTCCTGTCGATCGGCGGCGCCACGCAGCAGCAGTCCTCCACGACTCATGTCACCGCGGCCAACGAAATCGACTGGGAACCGCAGACGTTCACCGAAATGCGTGAGCAACACCTCGACATATTTATTGCTGGCGATGCTGCCGAGCAAAATTACCTCGCATTGCGGCGAGAGTTTTTTCGCCAGCTTGCGCGTGTCGCGTTCGAGCGGACGGCGATAGCGCGCGTCGGCAAGATGGACATCTACTTCTGCGAACTCGCGCAGGTGATCGAGTGTGATTGTCGATCTTGCATCGACCAAGCCACGCGTTGGCGTGATCACCAGAGCGCCGCAAAGGCCATCGGTGACGCGGGCGAACGCGTTGGCATATGCGATTTTTCCGCGGAAATACAGTCCGCTCAGGAACGTAAATACCTCCGCGAGCGGCGCGCCTTCGCTGCGCAAGCGACGCGCGAGATCGAACTCGGCGCGCTCGCTCATGATTATGCGGGCGCGTTCACCGCCGGCATAGGCCGGCGAAAGGAGGAAAATTCGGTTTCGCTTTCGGTTGTCGAGCTTCGCGGCCACTGAAATTGCAACTTCGTGTCGCAGCCACGCGGCGCAACGTGGAAATCAGCCGGCGGCGAGGCGCGCTTCGGCGAGGTCGAGGTCGCGCTGGATGCGGCGGAGCGCGGCGTCATTGATGACGTGCTGGTTGCGCAGGTGAATGATCGCTTCGCGCTCGCGCTTAAGCGCCTGATTTTGCAGCTGGACGTACTCGCGTGTGGCAACTTCGCCGCGACGCTCCGCAGTTGTGTCAGCAGAAATTCGCAGTTGATCGAGGCGCTCCTCATACTCGATGCGTAAACGATCAATCACGTTTGGCGCAAAACCGTCGGCGGTCGCCGCGTGCTCGATGAATTGCAGTGCTGCCTTGTTCGCCTCGACGCGGGCGGCACGTTCTTCGTCGGCAATCGCCGTATCCGGTTCGATGCGGAACAACCTGATCAACAGCGGCAGGGTCAACCCTTGCAGCACGAGCGTCGTAAAGATGACGCAAAAAGTCAGAAACAAAATGTAGTTGCGGGCGGGGAACGCCGCCCCGTTCGATAACGAAAATGGCAACGCGAAGGCCGCGGCGAGCGAGATCACGCCGCGCATCCCGCACCACGCCACGACCAAAACGTTGCGCCAGTCCGGGTATGGATCGCGTTCGCGAATCCGCGGGAAGAGAAACCGCGGCAAATATGTCGCTGGAAAAACCCAGGCGATGCGGATGAGCACGGCACCCGCGCTGACGAGCAGGCCATCAGTAATTAGCCTAACGAGTGACTCGCCGCGCAAGGCGTGCAGGATACCGGGCAGTTGCAGCCCGATGACGATGAAGACGAACCCGTTGAGCAGGAACACGACCATTTCCCAAAAGGCAAACGCCTGAAGGCGATAACGCGCAGTCACGATGAGTGGCGTATGCCAGCCGAGAAAAATTCCAGCCGCGACGACGGCGAGAATGCCGGAGAGATGCAGACGTTCGGCCGGGAGATAGGCGATGAACGGCGTGAGCAGCGAGATGGTGATTTGGACCGGCGGATCGTCGAGGTGCCGGTGGATCCAGCGCATCACGATGCCGACGAGCAAACCCAGAGCAATTCCGCCGAGCACGACGACCACGAAGCGGCCAGCCGCTGCGCTTAAGGAAAAACTCCCGGTCATCAAAGCCGCGACCGCGAATTGCAGCGCCACCAGCGCGGTCGCATCATTGACCAGGCTTTCACCTTCGAGCACGACTTCGATCCGATGCGGCAGGGACAAGCGGCGGATCACCGAGGTTGCGGCGATCGCGTCGGTCGGTGATACGATTGCGCCGAATGCAAACGCCGCCGGCCAAGACATTGTCGGAACCAGCGCATGCGCCGCCCATGCGACGACGCCAATTGTGAAAAGGACGAGGCCAATCGAAAGCAATCCGATCGGTCGAAGGTTGCGCGAGAAGTCGCGCCAGGAAGTAAAAAGCGCGGCCGGATAAATGAGCGGCGGCAAAAAGAAATAAAAGACGATCTCGGGATTCAATTTCACCTGCGGTAGCCGCGGAATGAAACTGAGTGCCAGTCCAGCGACAACCAGCACGATCGGGTAGGGCAACGTCAGTTTGCGCGAAACAAGAACGAGCGCGGCGACGAACGCGAAAAGAATGACAATGGTTTCGGCTGGTTGCATCGCAAGATCGATCCGCCTTCGCTCAAGGCTACGGCGAGACGGGGAATTGCAAGATCGACAATCAGCGGGAGAGTTTTTACATGAAAGATTTTCTTCCTGCTGCTGAGCTTCTGCTCGGCGAAATCCAATCGCGACACGCTTCCGCCGCCGAAGCGACGCGCTCAGACGCGGCTCTGCTGGATGAGTACTCGCGCACGATCATCGGCGCAGTGCAGCGCGTCGCGCCGACAGTTGTGAATATCGAAGTTCGGCAACGCAACGAGCGCAGTCACGCACGTGAGATCGCTGGAAGCGGTTCCGGTTTCATTATCACTCCCGATGGGTTCATCCTGACGAATAGCCATGTCGTGCACGACGCGACTAACACGACGGTGAATCTTAATGACGGCCGCGATTTTCCCGCGCAATTGATGGGCGACGATCCGGACACTGATCTCGCCGTCATTCGCATTGGTGCGCCCAATCTCGCGCACGTCCGTCTCGCTGATTCCGAACAAGTGCAGGTCGGGCAACTCGCGATCGCAATTGGGAACCCGTTAGGGTTTCAGGCGAGCGTAACGGCGGGCGTGATCAGCGCGGTCGGACGCTCCATGTACGGGCAGTCTGGCCGGTTGATCGACAACATCATTCAGACCGACGCAGCCTTGAATCCCGGAAACTCCGGCGGCCCGCTCGTCAATTCAGCCGGCGAAGTAATCGGAGTGAACACCGCGATGATTCGCCCGGCGCAGGGGATTTGTTTCGCCATCGCGAGCAACACTGCGAAGCTCATCGCCGGCTGGTTGATTCGCGACGGTAAGATTCGGCGAAGCTACATAGGCGTCGCTGGACAGACTGCGCCGCTGCATCGTCGAGTGATTCGGTTTTATCATTTGCCACTCGAGACGGGCGTGCTGGTTGTTTCAATCGAGAAAAACAGTCCGGCTGAGCGCGCCGGTTTGCGCGCAGGCGATCTCATTGTCGCGTTCAACCATCAGCCGATCGGCAGCGTCCACGATCTGCACAAGATTTTGGTCGGCGAGCAAATCGGGGTGAGCACGACGGTGACCATAATCCGGCACACGGAGAAATTGGACCTGTCGATCTTACCCGCCGAAATGGCGCATTGATGAAGGTTCTCGTGATCGGCAGCGGCGGCCGGGAACATGCGCTTGCTTGGAAGCTAAAACAATCTCCGGCCGTCGATCGCATCTTTTGCGCGCCGGGGAATGGCGGAACTGAGGAAGTCGCGGAGAACGTTGGCATTACTGCGACTGACTTCGAGGCGCTGGTTCGCTTCGCCAAACAAAACGGTGTCGATCTTACCGTGGTCGGACCGGACGATCCGCTCGCGCTCGGCATCGTCGATGTTTTCACGAGTGAAAAGCTGCGGATCTTCGGACCGAGCAAGTCGGCTGCGCGCCTCGAGTCATCCAAGATTTTCGCAAAAGAGCTGATGCGCTCGCGAAAAATTCCGACCGCCGAAGCGAAGACTTTCACTAACAGCGATGAGGCGCTTCGCTATTGCGAGCGGCTCCAGTTTCCTGTCGTGATTAAGGCCGACGGGCTCGCGCTCGGTAAAGGGGTCGTGATTGCGGCTGACCAGGCGACAGCAAGATCGACAGTCGCCGCGATGATGAACGAGGACCGCTTCGGCGACGCTGGCCGGCGGATCGTGATCGAAGAATTTCTGCGCGGCAGCGAATGCTCGCTGCACGCGCTGGTTGCCGGCGAAGATTATCTGCTGCTCGAATCAGCGCGCGACCACAAGCGGGTGTTTGATGGCGATGAAGGGCCGAACACGGGGGGTATGGGTGCGTTCAGCCCGGCGAACAATTGGAGCCTGGAGCTGAAATGGCAATTCGAGCGGAAGATCATACAGCCGCTCCTGCACGCGTTGCCTGAGCAAGGAATCACCTATCGCGGGCTGTTATATCCCGGAGTCATAATCACGGCTGATGGTCCGCGCGTACTCGAGTTCAATTGCCGCTTCGGCGACCCCGAGACGCAGGCGCTGCTGCCGCGGATGAAATCGGATTTATTGCCGCTACTTGACGCCACGATCGACGGCGGCATTGGCAGCCACGCAATCGAATGGGACCAGCGCGCGGCAGTGACGGTGGTGCTGGCGTCGGGCGGATATCCCGGGAAGTACGAGACCGGCCACACGATTTCCGGGCTGAACGACGCCGCCAAGATCGACAATGTGCAAGTGTTCCATGCCGGAACAAAACGCGGTAAAGAAGGAATTGTCACAGCCGGCGGACGCGTCGTCGCGGTTACAGCGTTGGGCGAAACCATTGCCGAAGCGCGCACCCGCGCCTATGAAGCCGTGGCGCGGATTCGCTTCGAGGGTTGTCATTACCGCCGTGATATTGCTCTGACTGCAGTGAACGGTTAACAATCGAGGGCAATGTTTCACCGGGTGGCGACAGCAGCGGTCTCGATCTCGTTGGGCATAACAGCGTTCGCGCAATCGCCATCTCCCACCGCAACCTCGACAAAGCCGTCGACGGCAACACCGACGCCGATGCCGACAGCAACTCCGGCAATCGATCAGTTAGTCAATTCGTTAGGCGGAACCGACGTGCAGGCGGCGATCACGTTACTCAAGGCGAACTTCGTCAAGTCCGACGCGTTGACGGACGAAGAACTAAATCGCGCGTTGCTGCAGGGATTGCTTGTGCGCTATGCGCGGGGGTTGCAGGTGTTGTCGAACCCAGCGACCGCGCCGGCAGAGCCGGCTGCACCGTTTTACAGCGAAATCTTTGAAGGACATATCGGTTATCTGCGGTTTGGCGCTCTGAACAGCGCGAACCTGACCTCACTGGACAAGAAGCTGGAAGAATTCGCCGCTAAGAAAACAGACGCGATGGTTGTCGATCTTCGCGACAACGATAGCGCGAGTGATTTTGCCGCGGCAGCGGAATTCGCGAAACGTTTTTGCCCGAAAGGGAAACTGCTCTTCACCTTGCGCAAACCGGCGGCGCGCCAGGATCGCGCGTTCAGTTCCGACCGCGAGCCTGCAGTGCGTGCGTTGATCGTCGTGTTAATCGACACCGATACCTCCGGCGCGGCCGAAGCAGTGGCGACGGCATTGCACACGTATAACAAGGCGTTGCTCATCGGTCAGCCCACGGCCGGCCGCGCGGTCGAGTACGCCGACCTGCCATTGCCGAGTGGTAAAATCCTGCGGGTCGCGACGGCGGAAACAGTTGGACCCGATGGGCAGTTGCTGTTTCCCGACGGTGTGAAACCCGATCTGCCGGTCGAAATGGCGCGAAGCGATAAGCGGCAAATCTTTGCCTTGAGCGCGGAAAAAGGAATGGCGCCCTTCGTCTACGAGACAGAGCGGCCACACTTGAACGAAGCGGCGCTGATCACCGGCACTAATCCAGAGCTTGAATCGGGCGAGACGCAGCGCCGGAATCGCGGGCGCGAAAAACTTCCCGTGCGCGATCCAGTCTTGCAGCGCGCGCTCGACGTGATTGCGTCGCTCGAAATTTTTCAAAAGCGATAAGCGTGCATCCGTTAGAGGAACGAATCGGTTACAAGTTTCGCAACTCGCTGTTGCTGGCGGAGGCGTTGACACATCCGAGTCTTGGGCACGAGACCCAGGAACGACACTTCGATAATCAGCGGCTCGAATTCCTCGGCGACGCGGTTTTGCAACTGGTGATCACCGAACATCTCTTTCGCCATTTTGGCGGCGAACCGGAAGGGAAACTGACCAAGCTGCGTTCGCGGCTGGTTTCCCGCGACACCTTGCGCGCGCACGCCGTGGCGCTCGATCTCGGGCGAGATTTGCTGATGGGTCGCGGCGAAGAAGCAAGCGGTGGCCGCGAACGCACCTCGACGCTGGCGGATGCTTTTGAAGCACTCATCGGGGCGATTTACCTGGACAGCAACTTCGACGAAGCGCGCAAATTTATTCTCGCACAGGCGCGGCCCGAACTGGAGAGCATTGCGCAGGAGCCGGTCGACATTAATCCAAAAGGCGACCTCCAGGAACTACTCCAGGCCATCTCGCCGACGAGTCCGGTTTACGAAACGATTTCTGAAAGCGGCCCCGAGCACGATAAAACATTCGTTGTCCGCGCCATGTGGGAAGGCAACGAGCTCGGGCAAGGGAGCGGCCGCAGCAAGAAACAGGCGGAAACGGCGGCGGCCGAAGAGGCGCTGAGGTTGAGGCGCTGGGAGAAGGGAGAAAGAGATCGCACGTAGGCAATCTGTAGCCACGTGCCTGTGGCACGTCCTTGCATGATGGCGCGCAGCGCCGTGGCTACAGAAAATGATTGAGAGCGTCGAGGTTTTTACCTGAATGCGCTTGCCAGCGAAAATGCTGGGCGATGGTTGCGGCGGTGAATTTTTTCGCGCGTCGGATCGACACTTCCAGCGTTTGACCGCGCGCTAAGCCTGCCGCGATGGCAGCTGAGTAGGTACAACCGGTCCCGTGTGTCGCGACATCGCGAACAGATTCCGCTGCAAACTCGCTGAGCTTACCGGCCGCGCACAAAATATCGACGGCTTGTCGGCCGCGCAGATGTCCGCCCTTCACTAGTACCGCGGTTGCGTATTTGGCCGCCAGCGCGCACGCCGCGCGCCGCATCGATTGTCGATCTTGTATTTTTTCGCCGAGCAGCTTGGCAGCTTCATCAAGATTGGGAGTGATCAGCGTTGCGCGGGGAAACAACGCCTCCTCGTAAATCTTGATTGCGTTCCGGTGGAGCAGCGCATCGCCACTCGTCGCTACCATGACAGGATCGACAATTAGCGGGACATCGGCTGCGAAATCGACAATTGCTTGCGCAACGGCATTGACAACGTCGGCGGAGCAAAGCAGACCGGTTTTGATTGCGGCGAGCGGGAAGCTGCTTGCTACCACCCGGATTTGCTCGCGCACGATCCCCGGACGTACGGCTTCTATCCGCGAAACTTTCCCCGGAATCTCGGCGACGATGCATGTGACAGCCGTCACGCCGTAAACACCGAGCGCGCTGAATGTTTTCAAGTCGGCCTGGATACCGGCGCCGGCACTGCTGTCTGACCCGGCGATGGTAAGCGCGACGGGCCGAGATTGCTGGGCGTTTTTTTGCGCGGCCACGCCGTAAGCTCGCCGCTGAGGACAGCGGCCTCTACAGAAATTTCTGCTGCCAGCAACGGCGGCAGTTACAACGAAGCTTAGGCGCCGTTGTCGCCGATCGCCTCGACCGGGCAACCTTCCATTGCCTCTTTGCAAAGCACATCTTCCTCGGGTGTTTCCGGCTGCTTGTAGACGTAGGAATGGCCGCCGTCATCGTTGCGTTTAAAATTCGCCGGGGCGGTTTCCCGGCACAAATCGCAGTCGATGCATTGGTCATCGACATAAAACTTCCCGAAAACGTTCTCGGCGTATTTATTTGCTACGTCAGCCATGATCTGCCCTTTTTTGCGGAGTGGAACGGTAGAAGAAAACAGGGGTTGCGCAATGCAATTTGCGCCTCGCGCCGATGCTGCGCAACCACCGGATGGGCCAGAGGCGAATAGTCAGCGACGAGATGCGAACAAGTGCGGCTAAAACGTTGCGGGCCTTCCTCATTGAACTGGCGATCTACAGTCTGCTGGTCGTCGTTTATTTCTTTCTCGTCCTGCATTTTCTCGGCGGCTGGTTGTACGGGCTGGAAGCACGTCATCGCTACACTTATGCCGGCGTCGCTATCCTGCTCATGATCGGGCAGGCGGTCGTTCTCCAAAACGTGACCACGATTTTGTTGCGGTTGATTCGAGGCCGCGCGGAATAAGCCATGTTTTTCCCTATCTCCGGCGCGCATATCAGCCCGATTTATCTGGTCATCGTCGGATTCGTGATCGGCATTCTGGGCGGCTTTTTTGGGGTCGGCGGAAGTTTTATCGCCGGGCCGGCTCTGCGGGTTGTCGGTCTGGATTGGAATTTCGCGGTCGGCACCGATCTGGCGCACATCGTCGGTAAATCAGTGGTGGCGGTGCGCCAGCATCGCGCCTTTGGCAATGTCGATCTTCGCCTCGGATTGGTCATGGCCGTGGGTACGATCGCCGGCGCGGAAATCGGCGCACAGTTGATTCAAATGCTGAAGCGCGCGGGAAACGTCAATCTGGTCGTGAGCATCGTCTCGATTGCGGTTTACGTGAGCATCTCCACATTCATGATTTGGGAGAGCCGCAAATCCCTCGCCACGAAGAAACCATTGCCTCCGGCCTCGGCCGGCGGGGCAAAGAAGGATCATTCGGCATTCAGACACGTCACACGCCGGATCCAACGGCTGAAACTTTGGCCGATGATCGCGCTGCCGGTCTCGGGCGTGAGAGCGATTTCGCTCTGGGTCATCCTGCTGGTAGCGTTTGTCGGCGGGCTCTTCAGCGGTTTCCTTGGCGGCGGCGCCGGTTACATCCGCATGCCATCGATGGTTTACGTACTGGGAATTCCAACTCATCTCGCCGTCGGCACGGACCTATTTGAGATCATTATCTCGGCAAGCTACGGAACGTTCACCCACGCGATCAAAGGCAACGTCGACATCTTGATTGCGCTGGTCATGCACACTGGCGCGGCCATTGGCGCGCAGATCGGCGCGATCTCGACGCAGTATTTCGCCGGGCCGAAAATCCGGCTGGCATTTGTCCCGTTGCCACTAATCGGCGCCGCCATTGTCATCTACACAATGATTAGCGGCCACAAACTGTAGGGAGCGATGAATATTTTGATTTGCAGCGATGGCAGAGCCGCATCGGATAACGCGACGCGCCTGGCCGGGTTGCTCGCCCCAGCCTTGCACGCGAAAACGACTTTGCTTGGAATCATTGAAGCGTCGGCTGACGAACAAGCATTGCGCAGGGCGCTGGAAAAACAGGCTGAATCGCTCCGAGCCAGCAAGATCGCGGTGGAGACGGTGGTGCACCCCGGTGAGCCGATTCACGAGATTGTCCATCAGACCTCAACCGCGAAATACGATCTCGTCATCATCGGCTCACGGCGGGCGCGCTCGACTG
>DASTDG010000208.1:0-4423 GCA_035710475.1 Chthoniobacterales bacterium
GTCGCCGATCGATCGAAGCGTCTTCGCCAGCGCCGGGTTTTTGAAAACGTCGCCTTTCGCCGGTGTGCGCCCTTTGCCGTCGAGTGTATAGGTTTCGAAGAACGCGCCAGGTAAATCTTTGTAGAGCCGCGGACCGAATGCCCAGTAGTAGGCGATCAATTCGCTCACCGAAAAACCTTCCTCGGCGTAACGAATCGCCGGCGCGAGATCGTCCGCGAGTTTGAGTTTGCCGAATTTATTGTGCAGCTCGGCCCAAGCGTCGACCGTGCCCGGCACGCTGATCGGCAACATGCCGAACGGCGGGATCGTCGTGCGATGTAGCTTGTCGAGCTCGGCTTTAATTTGCTCGTAGGTAAGGCCTAGCGGCGAACGTCCGCTGCCGTTGATCTCGTAAAGCTTGTTCTCCTTCGCGCTGTAAACGATGGCGAAAAGGTCTCCTCCGATTCCGTTCGACACCGGCTCCATCAATCCGAGCGCCGCGTTCGCCGCGATCGCCGCGTCCACTGCGCTGCCGCCACGTTTCAGAATGTCGATTCCCACCTGGGTGGCGAGCGGCACACTTGTGCAAACCATTCCATGTCGCGCGACGACCTCCGAGCGGGTCGCGAAATTTTTTCCGGTGATGCGATCGATCTGCGCGTGCCCGCTAAGATCGATAATGAAGAAAAGACCAAGCGAAAGAGTGATTCGGCGCATCCCGGAGGATAACGCCCAAGAATTCCATCGACAAAGCCTAACGAATTTGGCTACAACGCGCCCATGAACTGGAAAAAATTCTTTATCGCGCTCGTCGCTGCCTTTGTTTTTATCTTCCTGTTCGGGTTCATCTGGTATGGCATGCTGATGAATCCGATTCATCGCGAAGTGCCGGCGCTCTTTCGGCCCGAAGCAGATTTCCGCAGTTATTTCGGCTGGCTAATATTCGGCCACCTGGTGATGGCGTTCTTCCTCACGCTACTTTGCGCCCGTTACACTCCGGCCGGCGGCGCAGGCGGCGGGGCGCGGCTTGGCTTCATGACCGCGTTGATTTATGCCGGCGCCGATTTCATCACCTACGCCGTGCAACCCCTGACAACGAAAATGCTCGCCGGTTGGATCGTCGGCGATTTGCTCATGTTCGCGATCGCCGGCGCAATTATCGGTGCGATCTACAGACCCGGTCCGCTCACGAGCGGGGCCAACGTTTAGCGGATGCGCTATTCGCGCCGCTGTTTTTCGACGAGATGGCGCAACTGGCGTTCCATCGTCTTGAACGCGTCGTGGATCACTTTGGCCAGCGGCTCGTGCGAACCGTTGTCCATCTGTTTTTCATCGGCGACGAGCTCGTGTCGCGGCGCGACCGTAACGTCGATGCGGCAGCGGTAAGGATTGCCCTTTTGATGGGTGCGATTGGTTTGCTCAATCGCGACGTCGCATCGGTTGATGTGGTCGCAGAACTTTTCCAAGCGCGCGGCGTAATCCATCACCAGATTGTCGATCTTGTCTGATTTTTCCAGGCCACGGTAAGTGATGTTGACTGGCAGTTGCATGACCAAATATGGTAACTCAAATCGGGCGAAGTGAACGAAAATGTGCCGGCAATTTTGCCGGCTCGATCTTCACCAGGTCGGATTTGACGTGCTCGACGATCCGGTCGCGCACGCGAGCGGGTAAAAGATCGACGATTGCTGAATGCATTTCCGCGGGCGCGGCGAACGACCACCCTTCCTTGCCATTCTCGGTGACGATCTTGGCGATTTCGTCGGCGAGCTGTTTGTAGATGCGCCGGTCGGTCTCGTTTTCGAGCTGTGTCCGCTCGGCGATGGACGCGGCGCCACGATGCGAGCCGGCGGCGTCCGTCACGGGGAAGCGCCCGGCCAAATCGCTCACCTTGTCGATCAGTTTGCCGTGCGCATCGGTGAGGTTGAACGCCTGCACCAGCTGCAAGCTCGGGCCGCGGGTTGGCGTTTCATCAACCCGGTACGCTTTCAGACTTCCCCGATCAGCGACAATGATGAAAGAGGTCGGAATCATAAGCGAATGGTGGAGTGACAAACTTCAGTCGGAAACCGCCTCGCATGAAGCTCGTTTGAAATGTCTACAGTAAAATTCGTTTCCCAGCAGAACGTTGCGCTTCTCGCAACGCGCGGCGCTATTCGGGCGCCTTCCTCCCACCGGCGCGCTCCTCTTGGGCACTAAACGCTTCGGGTAAACCGATCTCGCGTTTCTTCCACGACTCCTGGCGCGCCTGCACTTGCAAGCCGCGCGTCAACCGGAACAAACACGCGCTGCGCCCGGCAAGATCGGCATCGTCGCCAGAGGAACACTTGCGCGGCTCGGCAATGAAGCCGTCCTCGTTCGCGGTGTCGAGGATCAGTTCCCACTCGAGATTTTCTTCACCCGGCAGCATGAATGGCATCACGTCATAATGCCCGTTGATCAAAAGGAGAAAAGTGTCGTCACGCACGGGCTCGCCTTGGGAGTCCACCACATCGGTCGCATCGCCGCTCAACAGCATGCCGAGACAACGGACGAAGGCTGATGACCATTCCTCCTGTTTCATTTCGTTGCCGCCGGGATTGAACCACATCACATCCTTGATCTCGCTGCCTCGAATCCGCCGCCCGCGGAAAAATTTCGGGCGCCGAAACACTGGATGCCGCTTGCGCAGCTGGATGAGCTTTTTCGTGAACTCAAGCAGCCGGAGTTGCTCATCATCGCGCTGCCAGTTAAACCAGCTGATCTCGTTGTCCTGGCAATAGGCGTTGTTGTTCCCGTTTTGGGTGCGACCAAATTCATCGCCGCCGAGCAGCATCGGCACGCCCTGTGATAAGAACAGCGTCATCAGGAAATTACGGCGCTGTTTCCGCCGCAGCGCATTGATTTTCGCGTCGTCACTCGGCCCTTCGACGCCGCAATTCCAGGATTGATTGTTGTGGTCACCGTCCTGGTTGTTTTCGCCGTTGGCTTCATTGTGTTTCTCGTTGTAAGTGACCAGATCGTTCAGCGTGAATCCATCGTGCGTAGTGACGACGTTGACGCTCGCATACGGCCGGCGATCATCGTGCTGATATAAGTCCGGGCTGCCGGTTAGCCGATACGCCACTTCGCCAATCTTCTCCTCGTCGCTTTTCCAGTAACTGCGGACCGCGTCGCGAAATTTCCCGTTCCACTCCGACCAGCCGGTCGGGAAATTGCCGACCTGATAGCCGCCGTCGCCCACGTCCCACGGCTCAGCGATCAATTTCACTCGTGAGAGGACCGGGTCCTGTTGAATCGCTTTGAAGAAAGCATGGAACTTGTTGACGCCGGCGCCGTCGCGCGCCAGCGCCGGGGCGAGATCGAAACGGAAGCCATCAACGCGCATCTCGCTCGCCCAGTAGCGCAGGCTGTCCATAACCAACTGCAACGTGTGCGGGTCGAGCGTGTCGAGCGTGTTACCGGTGCCAGTGTAATCGAGATAAAATCGCGGGTTATCGGCCAACAGCCGGTACGACGCGATGTTATCGATGCCGCGGAAACAAAGCGTCGGGCCGAGATGATTGCCTTCGGCGGTGTGATTGTAAACGACATCGAGAATGACTTCGAGCCCGGCCCCGTGCAGCTTGCGCACCATGGCTTTAAATTCGCCAACCTGCTCGCCCATTTGGCCGCTGCTCGAGTACTCGCCATGCGGCGCGAAAAAGCCGATCGTGTTGTAACCCCAATAATTTGTTAGGCCGCGATCCGCCAGAATCTTGTCGTCAATGTGCGCGTGCACGGGAAGAAGCTCGACCGCCGTGATGCCGAGGTTTTTCAGATACGCAAGTGCCGCGTCGCAGGCCAGACCAGCATAAGTGCCGCGCAGATTTTCCGGCACGCCCGGACACAACTGCGTGAATCCCTTCACGTGCACTTCGTAGATGATCGACTCAGCCAGTGGCGTGTCGGGCCGTTTGTCGTCACCCCAGTCGAAGGCAAGATCGACAACCACTGCCTTCGGCATCCCCCAGGCGTTATCCCGAAAATCGCAGCTAAGGTCTTCCAGTTCGTCGCCGACCACGTAGCCGAACATCTCATCCGCCCAATTTATCTCGCCCGCGATGGCTTTGGCATACGGATCGAGGAGCAACTTCGAGCTGTTGAAACGCAGCCCGCGCTCCGGCTCGTACGATCCGGCAACGCGAAAGCCGTACAGTTGTCCCGGCCGGGCATCGGGCAAAAAGACATGCCAGATATAATTCGTGCGTTCGGTCACCGGGACACGAATGTTTTCTTCGGTCGCGTCGAGGCCGTCGAACAGGCAAAGCTCGACGGCGGTCGCCCGCTGCGAGAAGAGCGCGAAATTGACGCCGTTGCCGAGCCAGGTCGCGCCCAGTGGATATGGTCGGCCCGGCCATGCTTTGATCGGCGTCATAACGTTTCCTCTGCGAAATCTTCGGGGCCGGCTGATTGCCAGCCGCAG
>DASTDG010000209.1:0-16383 GCA_035710475.1 Chthoniobacterales bacterium
CTTTTCCAAACAGCTCGGCCATACACGCGTTGGCGCTCGTGCCGCGGGCGAGCGCGTGGCCGTGGTCGCGGTAGGCAGTGATGATGTAATCGTCGTCGCGCACCGCTGCGACCGCGCCGGCAACCACCGCTTCCTGTCCAATGTAAAGATGGCAGAAGCCGCCGATCTTCTGCGCCTGATATTGCTGGCTCGCGCGCTCCTCGAAACGGCGGATCAGCAGCATCAGCGCGAGCATCTCGACCTCGTCGCGTTGCTCCGGCCGCTGCATCGGGAGTTATGCGGGGCGCGCGACCGTCGCCGCCGCGCGTACAGGCGCGGTGTTTCGGCCCAAGTTCATGCAAACGACAAAAAGCAAAGTAAAGAGAAGATCGCTGATGAGCGAATTTCGGAAGAACATCCAGGCCGGCGTAGCGCTGTATTGCGGCAGGCCAACCGTGAGCGCCTGAACTAAAGCGGCGGAGGTTTTTGCGTAACCGGGGTCGCTCAGCCAGGCAAAGACGTTCGTGACGAGGTAAAAGATTGCTGATCCAACGAGCGACGCCGGCAGGAGCGTCTTGAGCGAAGCGTGCTTGCGCAGCACGAACCCGAGTAGTCCGACGACCGTGAGAGCGAAGTAGCGCGAAGCGGTATGCGGATCGATGAGCGAAGCGCCGTAGCTGTAATTTAAGATGACGTCGGAGACAAAAAGAGCACCGAGCGGAAGCGCGAACTTCAATTTGTTCGGAAAATAAGCGGCGCCGCAGAGGGCCAACGCGGCAAAGGGCACGAAATTGGAGAGCCAAGTCGCGCCGGAATGGACAATCATCAGGCCGGTGGTGATGCGGTAGGCGAGGACCACGAGCATTAGAACAATGGCGGGAATCATCGGCAGAAACTTAGTCGTCTGCCGCGATATGCAAAGACGCATTTGGGAACGTTTCATGGCCCCGCGATGGCCGGGTCCTCCTCTCCCTCAAGCGAAAGGACTGAGGTGATGGCAAACCGTTCTAGACCTGGAACGCAGCAATTCTGCGCCCGAATTACTTTTTCGCCGTGCCGGTAAGCAGTTTGTTCAGGCGCGCTTTGCGGCGATTGGCGGCGTTATGATGGATGATGCTGCGCTTGGCAGCCTTGTCGATCGCCGAAAAGAGGTTGGGGATTTCATCGGCCGCCGGTTCCGCTGCGGCGCGGACGCGGCGCTGTAATGTGCGCAGTTGGGAGCGTACGCTGCGATTGCGAAGAGCGCGTGTCGCACTTTGCCGGGCGCGTTTAGCTGCCGATTTTGTGTTCGCCATCGCTGGAAAATTTGCGGGCTGGAGGCTCGCGGGTAGCCACTGCGTTGTCAAATGTCGATCTGGCGGCCGCGCGGTGATTACGCCCCGCCGCGGGACGAGGCGAGCAGTGGAACTGAGCGGGCTTTCGCTTGCGGCACGCTGCCGGCCTTTGTCTCACTGGAGACAACCGGCTGCTGGTTCATTGGCTGAAAATTGCGCGGTGCTTTTGAGATCTTTGGCAGACCATCGGGCACGATTTGAACGAGCGCGCCAATGGCCAGCCGGTCGTAAAGAACGGTCACGTCGCTGGATTTCATCCGGATGCAGCCGTAGCTCGCGGGCCGCCCGATGATTTTCTCCTCTGGCGTGCCATGGATGTAAATGCACCGACTGAAGGCGTGCGCGTTGGCCGCTTCGAGCCCACGCAACCAGATGATCCGAGTGGTGATAGGATCGCGGCCCGGGACATTGGGCGCGAGGATCTCGCCAGTCCAGCGGCGGTTGTGGAAAACAGCGCCGGTCGGCGCGTGGTCGCCGATTTTTTGCGCGACCTGCAAAAAGCCAAGCGGCGTGGCCAGGCTGCCCCAGCGATCGCCCAGCCCGTATTTAGAAGTTGAGACGGGGTAGGTCGCAACGGCAAAGCCATCTTGCACGAGCATCAGCTTTTGATCGCGGACGCTAACGATGACGCGGTCGGCAGCATCCTGTTGAGCGAAGGCATGCCAGGCTGGGGCAATGAACAGGCAAACAGCTACGGTCAACGGGCGGAACATACGCGGGTTTTTAGCAGAAAACGTGCGTTTGTCACGCAGGAACTGGGGAAGCATGGCGGGCCCCGCCGAACGTGAACTTTGGCCACCACGCGAGCAGTGATGACACGGCAACGTAGAGGAATCCGCCTTGAAACATCAGCAGAAAAGGCACCGACAGAAATTGTCGATGCACGATGGCGAAGCCGACGAAGTAGGTGAAGTAAATCGCAAATGCCATTTCGGCGATGGGCAGCATCGAGTGAAGCGGCTTGTATTTGCACGTACGCCACGGCTGCGATTTCCGTTCGATCCCGTACTTCGGCGTGCGGGTGAAATCGGACTTATGATTGACCAACGCTTCCAAAACGGCGCGCGCATTGTTGAGCGACAAACCAATGCCGAGGGCGAGCAGGCAGGGCAGAAACAGGATCTCTTTCACCCAAGTGCGCGGATGCAGCTCGCGTTGCGCGCAAATATAAAACACCGCCACCGATACGGAGGCGGCAATGAAGATGGGCCCGTCGATTAACAAAGTGCGGACCCAGCCCCCCTGCGGACCGCCGACAGAGGGATGCAGCAGCACGCAAAGACACGCAAGCAGGAGATAGGCAAAGTTCGACATGAGGTGACCTGTCGCTTCGACTTTGATCGGGAAAGGCAACTTGCTGCGCCAAATGGTGGGCAATAGTTTTTTGCAAGTCTGGATCGAACCTTTCGTCCAACGGTGCTGCTGGGATTTGAAGCCATTCATGTCGACCGGCAACTCGGCCGGCGTGACTACATCGGGCAAGAAGATGAAGCGCCAGCCGGCGAGCTGTGCGCGATAACTCAGATCGAGATCTTCGCACAGCGTGTCGTGCTGCCAGCCGCCAGCCTCCTCGATGCAGGACCGACGCCACAGACCGGCGGTGCCATTGAAGTTGAAGAATCGACCGCTGCGACTGCGCGCCGTTTGCTCCAAAAGCAAATGTCCGTCGAGGAACATCGCTTGCACCCGCGTCAGCAGCGAATAGCCGCGATTAAGGTGACCCCAGCGTGTCTGGATCATGCCTATCTTCGGATCGGTGAAGAAGTGAACTGTGCGCTTGAGCAGGTCCGGCTGCGGCACGAAGTCCGCATCTAAAATGCAGAGAAATTCGCCATCGGCCGAATCGAGGCCGACGGCGAGCGCGCCGGCTTTGAAGCCCGTCCGATCGAGACGGTGAATGAGCTGTACGTCAAAGCCGCGGCGGCGTAGTTCGTGCACCAGCTGCGCGGTCATCTCACGCGTGTCGTCGGTGGAATCGTCCAGCACCTGGATTTGGAGAAGTTCGCGCGGGTAGTCGAGTTCGCTCACCGAGCGCAGCAGACGTTCGACTACATAGACTTCATTAAAGATCGGCAGCTGCATCGTGACCTTCGGCAGTTGTTCGAAGATACCGGCCGGGAGTGGCGCGCGCTTCCGATGCTTGAGGAAGAGGTAAATTATAAAGTAACGGTGAACGCCGTAAGCCGACAGGCCGAGCAGAACGGTCAAATAGCAAATCGTCCAAATCAAATGACCGGGGCTTCCTTGCATGGGTCTACCGCAAGCTGCGTGTGGATAAAGGCAGCAAGGGCGACATGATGCCGCTTCCGGCGTGGGCGTCAAATTAAAAAATGCCGGTTTGCCTTGGCAAACCTGACGAAATTGCGCCACTCAACTCGCCGCGAACGCGCCCGTCCATTGTTGTTCCAGTCGTTGTCACCGTTGCGGTCGGCCAAATGAGATGTCGATCTAACGCGGTAAGTGGTAACGCGACGGCAAAACCCTTGCTGATATGCTATGTTGCTCACCCCCAATCGTATGCAGCGGCGAGACAGTTTAGTGCAGCGGACACGCGATCGCTCCCGCGAGTTTAACACGGTCTTCCCTATCCTTTTGGCCGGTTGGGTTCCAGCAGTCCTGACGCTGTTCGTTTCCTACACGATTCTTTCGAACACGCTTGAATCGAAAATTCTGCGCGACCGGCAGACGTTCGTGCAGTTGATCGCGCATTTGCTCGGGGACGATTTCGCCGGCAAACGTAGTCTGATCGAATACTACCAGACGCTTCCGGAGGTCGCACAAACTCTCACTGCACCAGACGCCACGATCATCGGGCAGCAGTGGTTGAATCAGGCGTTCTTCTCGCACCCGCGAATCGATGGCATGTTTTTGACTGATGCCGAGGGGCGCCTGATCGCGTCGGTGCCGGCTTTGCCCGCGCTGATCGGCCAGGACTTCGGCTCGAACTTGTGGCGTGAGGGCGCGCTCGCCACCTCCGGCGCATTCGTTTCCCCGGTGCATCCACGCCAGGCTGATCAACGGCTCGCCACCGACATTGTAGGCGTGGTGCGCACGCCTGACGACAGGTTGGTCGGCTATCTGGGCGTGTCGGTCCTGGTGGAGCGCATGGGCCGGCGCCTGTCCGCAATTGAGTTTGCCGACGAGTCGCTCTGCGAAATTCTCGATCAAAAAGGCACCGCCATCTTCGCCAAGACAATGCAGCCAACTTCAAACCCGGTTTCGGCTGACGCCGCGATGCTGATGAAAGAAATTAGCCGAAGCAAGGCCGGCCATTTCGAGCATAGCGGCAACATTTATTCGTTTACCCCGGTGGAATCGACCGGCTGGGTAGCGGTGGTCGAACAGCCGAAGGTTGTCGCTTACAAACCAGTCTACGATCTGATCTCGCGCATGACCCTGCTCGCAGTCTGGCTGGTCGTATTGACAACTGTGTTTGCGTGGCTTGGAAATAAATTTCAGCGGCGACAGATCGAAGCAAGCCGCCGCATCGAGCGCGAGGTCATATTCAACGAAAAAATTTTGGCCAACGTGCCGAGCGGCATCGCCTTTGTCGATCCGGTGTCGCGTCATTTTCTGCAGGCAAACGAAGCGTTTACACAAATGGCTCGCCGCTTCGGCAACTTACCGCCCGAGCGCGACATCACCGAGGCCACTTACACTGACATCAGCATCGCGCCGGTGGATGCGCTCGAGAAAGTTCTCGCGTTCGGCACGCCATTCCAGTTGATCGAACAGCCGTTCAAGAATGAGACGGGGATGACGCACTTTTTGAACATCCATTTGCTGCGATTGCAGGGGCCGAACCAAACCGTGCAAGGCGTGCTTTACCTTGTCGAAGACAAAACGCGCGACGTCACGCTGCGGCAGGAGCTAATCGACGCCAATGCGGCCAAGGACCAGTTTCTGGCGCTGCTATCGCATGAGCTGCGTAACCCGCTTACGCCGGTAATTCCGATGGTAGAGGAACTGGAAGCGAACATGGGCGATTCTGCGTCCAATCGCCAGGCGCTGGAGGTGATTCGGCGCAACGTCGAACTCGAAGCGCGCCTCATCGATGACCTGCTCGATGTGACCCGTATTGCCAAGGGGAAGTTGCAGCTCACCTTCGAAGTGGTGTGTGTGCCGGAGATCCTGCACCGCGCCTATGAGATTTGCCGGGAGGAGATCGCGAGCAAGAACCTCAAAGTCGACTTTGAACTTCGTGCCAATCGCAGCCATCTAGAGGGGGATCCCGCACGCCTGCAGCAGGTCTTTTGGAACCTAATCAAAAACAGCGTCAAATTCACACCGGAGAACGGCCGTATCTCTATTGAGACACTCAATCCCACCGCTCACGACATCGAGATTCGAGTTACCGACACTGGCATCGGGATTGAGCAGGAAAAGATGGACAAGATCTTCAACGCCTTTGAGCAGGGCCAAACATCCATTACCCGCCGATTTGGCGGCCTTGGGCTCGGCCTTGCCATTTCCAAGGCAATGGTCGATGCGCACGGGGGGAAAATTCGCGTTGAAAGTCGCGGGAAGGATCAGGGCGCAACATTCGCGATCACATTACGAACTGTACCTGAACCAGCGGCCAAGGCCGGTGGCGACGGCCATACCGCTGCGCCGCCGAAGCAGAGGCGACAGAGAACAGCAGGCCGCCGCGTCCTCGTGGTCGACGACCATGAGGATACGTGTCTTGGGATGAAATTGATGCTCGAGCGGCGCGGCTACCGAATTACGCTTGCGCATTCAGCCGAGCAAGCACTGGAGAAAGCCGCGCAGGAACATTTCGATTTGCTCATCAGTGATATCGGCTTGCCCGATCGAAGTGGCTACGAATTGATGCGGGAACTCGGGACAAGCAAAGGGCTGCGCGGCATCGCGCTGAGTGGCTTTGGTATGGAGCACGACGTCAGCAAGGCGCGTCAGGCAGGATTTTCCCAGCACCTGACCAAGCCGATCAATTTCGATCGCCTGGAAGAAGCGATTCAGAATCTGCTCGAGCTTGAGCCGAGCTCGAAATCGTAGGCCATCAGCAGCCGCGGAGGACTGACACAATTTACTGGACGCGCCCGTTTGCCGTCTCAGCCTGCTTCTGCTCGGATGCCTCTTTCAGTTCGCGGGAGAGTTTTTCCACCCGCTGGCGCATGACTTTGCCAGCTTTGAATTTGACCGTGGCCCGCGGCGGAATGACAAAACTGCTGCCGGGTTGATTCGGATTCCTGCCCACCCGTGGCTTGGTTAAACGCGGCTGAAAGATGCCGAAATTGCGCAACTCGACAGGGATGTTGTTGGCCAAACTGTCGGTGATCTTGTCTAACGTGCGCTGCACCACGTCGAAAACTTCGTGCTGCACCATCCCGGTTTGATTGCTGATCGCCACGACAATGTCGCGTTTCGTCAGTTTTGCCATACTAATATCAGTATCGCTTGGCATCTTGAAAGTGGCGGCAAAATTAACAGCGACCGGAGAATCCGGCCGCGTAAGAGCCTCGCTGCCAACCGACAACGGTGTCGGCGCCTGCTAATGCGCGGTCGCCGGCCGGCGGACAAGGCGCTCGAAAAAATACCCCAGTGGAGTCTGGCCGGCCAACTTTTTGCGGATCGCCTTGAGTTGACCTTGCACGACACCAAGTTTGGTGAAGACCGCGTTCCACTCGCTCTCGAGCCGGCGCACTTCATCGTTTGGCAGCTCGCGCACGGCCCGCACTGAGATGGCGCGCTGCAAAACGTTCATCGTTTTGCCGGACAATTCGCCGAGGATTTTCAGCTCGCCGAGAATGTGCTCGGTTTCCTGCAATAGATTCGCGCGAAGCTCGGTGAACTGATGCTCCTGCTCTGTTGAAATAATCGGCTTCGCCCTGTCCAGGCCGTAGGTGATAAGGTCGTGAAGCTTCTTCCAGTTTTCCAGCTGGATGTTGAGCAAACGAAGTTTCCGTTCGAGGGCTTGATCTCTCATGCGCGGAAGCTAGACGCTGGCCAGCTCGAGCGTTTCATCGAGCTTTTGCAAATTGTCGATCAACAGGTGCGCCCATGGCCGGTTAACCGTCTGCACTTGGCTGATGATTCCTTCCTCGAAATAGAAGCGCCCCTGCCGCCAACGAAAGATCTCAGCCACTGCCGCCTCCCCATCGAGCGAACCAAACATGGCATGGCGGATCGCGCCGTGTTGGAGATAAATCTCACTGTTCCCACGACGCGACTTGAACGTGAAGCGCCCGCTGCGCTGGCTCAAACAACTCATCTGTAGAATTTCAGCCGCGGAAAACTGGTTCAGATTGCCGATCAAAGAGTGACACGGGTCGATTCCGTCCGATGCCGGTGCGGTCGCTTTTTCAACCGAGCGTAACGAGCGCGCGATCGCACGCTTTAAGCGCCCATCTCGCTGAGGCGACGCAATGAGCTCGAGGTTCTGCTGTTTTGCCGCTGCGAGCATCTCTTTCTCTGGCCGATCATTAAGCAGGCAAACGATTTTCAGCGATGGAAAATGCTGCCGGGCATTAGTCGCCTGCTCCAGTGCCAATGCTGCTTCTCCCTCAATGAGGAAAGCGTCGAAGTTTTCACCCAATAAGACCGCCACAGCCTCGGCGAGCGTGCGCACGATTTGCCTGTCTATGTCGGCCCCAGTCTCGAGAACAGTCAGAGCTTTGTCCTCGAAGACAGGATCGGCGTTTAAGATGAGAACCCTCGTTTCCACGTTCTGCCGGTGTTGTTTTCAGAGCAGGAATCTTGCCGGACACCCCAGCGAAATCACCGCCGCGGCTTATCGCGGCCAGACGCGTTGCGGGGGGTTAGCGTATGCCTGCGGCGCGATCTCGTGGGCGGTTCGGAAATGGACTTTGGCCACTTCACGCAAGATGTGCGGCCCTTGCCTTTCGACCAGCTGCTTCGCCGTCTCTTTCACATTCGAAGAAACGCCGCGTCCCAAGCGCACGCCCAGCGTCTTCCCTCGCCGATTGAGCCAATCGATGAATGCTTCGCGCGCCAGAATCGAGGCCGCCGCAACCGCAATGTCGGACTCGGCGCGCGGCCGCTGTTCGATTTCGATTTTGCGTCCGTGGCGTAGCAATGCGTTTTCAATCACGCGCGCATCTGCAAACTGGTCGGACAACGAACGTGGACACTCCGGTTTTTTCGCGAGCAGATTTTCAATTACCCGCGCGTGACCCCACCCTAGCAATGCGTTCAGGTTGGCAAATTTCGCGTAGAGCTCGTTGTACTTCGCGGGCCCGATCAGCACCGTTTCATGCGAACCGGCGGTGCTCTTGCGAATTGTTTTCGCAAGATCGCGAATGCGCGCATCCGAACCGATGCGTTTGCTGTCGACTACTCCGGCATCGCGCAGCTTTCGCGCAATTCCAAGATCGACATACACCCCGGCGATCACGAGCGGACCGAAGAAGTCGCCCTTGCCACTCTCATCCACGCCAAAATGCGGCTGGAACATTTCCGGTGAATGCACTTCCTCGTAACCCAATCTGGCTTCGCCGAGAATTTTCGGCTCCAGTTCGAACTGCACGAACTCTTCCGCTCCTTTGCCCTGCACGAGCACCTTCGGTCCTTTCTCGTACACCGCGACGCTCAATTTGTTCTTCTGCGCAAAAAAAACTGTGTACTCCTTCGGTGAAAACTCGAAGCCGAGCTCGTGCAGCAATGCACGCAGCTTGTCCACCTGCTGAGTCGTCACCAGAGCGGTAAAGGAATTCATTCCGCCACAGATTAACACAGATGAAACACAGATCGCCTCGCACGAAACCTAATCTGTGTTAATCCGTGTTCATCTGTGGCTATTCGAGCAGTGCAGTTCCGTCATGCGCTTCTGCGCTGGTATCGAAAACACGGCCGCGATCTCCCCTGGCGACAAACCCGCAATCCTTACGCCGTGCTCGTCTCCGAGTTCATGCTCCAGCAAACCCAGGTGGCCGCCGTACTACCTTTTTATAATGAGTGGTTGCGGCGCTTTCCCGATTTCGCCGCACTTGCGCGTGCATCCCAAAAGGACGTCCTGCACGCATGGCAGGGGCTCGGCTACTATGCCCGCGCACGACATCTCCACGCGACAGCCAAGCTCGTGCAAGATCGACATCGGGACGGTTTTCCGTCCGAAATCGACAGCATGCGGGAACTACCCGGCGTCGGTCGCTACATTGCACACGCGACCGCGACCTTCGCATTCGACCAAGCCGTCCCCGTAGTCGAAGCAAATACCAGCCGCGTTCTCACGCGTCTGTTCGATCTACGCTTACCCATCGACCATACAGCTGGTCGCAACGCGCTTTGGCAGTACGCCCGCGCCCTGCTGCCGCCAACCGGTGCACGCATTTACAATTCCGCGCTCATGGACCTCGGCGCGCTTGTTTGCCTGCGCCGCCCAAAATGCGCCATTTGCGCCGTGAAAACATTTTGCCGCGCAAACAGACCGGAAACTCTCCCAGTCAAACGCGCGCGTCCTCCCATCGCGTATCTTGTGGAGAACCACGCGCTCGTGTCGCGGCGAAATAAAATTCTGCTGCAAGAAGCGCAGCATCGCTGGCGCGGCATGTGGATTCTGCCGCGACTGGCACTTGACGGCTTTAAGCCGCCAAGTTTGCAGCCGAATGAAGTTTACACCGGTGTGTTTCCATTCACGCATCACCGGATCACTTTGAAGGTCTTCGTGCAGCGCAAGCGTAAGATCGACAGTTATCTTGGGCGTTGGTTCAATTTGAACGCGCTTGATACAATTCCGATCCCGACACCGCATCGTCGCGCCATCATATCGCTCCTCAAACCGGAAGGTAGCCACACGTTGAGGTTGAAGGAACATTCGCCTGCAATTACAGAAGACTCAGATGAGAAGCATGACCGGTTACGGTCGCGGCGAGGCAGAGCACAACGGCCATCGGTTCTGTGTTGAACTCAACTCGGTAAACCGCAAACAGAGCGACGTAGTCGTAAATCTGCCGCGCGATCTGACCGCGCTCGAGCCCCGCATTCGCGAGACAATTAACGAGAACATCTCGCGCGGGCGGACGAACGTCACCGTCACATTGCGCAATCGCGCCAATGGCGCACAGCAACTCGCACTCGATACGAATCTGGCCCGGTTCTACCACCAAGCGATGCGCGCCTTGCAGCAGGAGCTGAACGCGCCGGGCGAGATCACGATCGGCCTCATTTTACAGGCGCCCGGCGTGATGCGACTGCCCGAGCAAGTCGTCGATCCCGACGAAGTCTGGCCGCGCGTCGAACAAGCACTCCGCGCCGCGCTCATCAATCTAATCAAAATGCGCGAACGCGAAGGCAAACACCTGGCCAAGGATTTGATTCATCGGCTGAAGCAGATTCGCAAAAAGCTGAAGGAAATCCGCGGCCTGCATCCCGACGTAACGAAGAAGTATCGAACGGCGTTGCTGGATCGGCTGGAGAAAGCCGGACTGCCGCTCGACCCGGCCGACGAGCGAATCGTCAAAGAAATTTCGTTTTTCGCCGATCGCACCGATGTGTCGGAGGAATTAACGCGGTTGGAAAGCCATCTCGCGCAGTTCGCGCATCACCTCCGGCGAAACGAGCCGGTCGGGCGCACGCTTGAGTTCATCGCGCAGGAAATTTCGCGCGAGCTCAACACCCTTGGCGCAAAAGGAAACGATGCCGCGATTTCCCAGCGCGTTGTCGCCTGCAAAGCGGAGCTGGAGAAAATCCGCGAGCAAGTGCAGAACCTTGAGTAAGCTGGAAAGTGGCATCGGCATCCTGCCGATGAGGACATGGGCTGCAAGCCCATGCCACTACTGTCGCAATCAGTTCTTATTAAAGCGATGAGTTCCAGCGAATTCAGTCGCTACGGAATTCTCTTCGTCATCTCCGCGCCCTCCGGTGCGGGCAAGACAACATTGGTCGAAGCGCTCCGACAAACGGCGAATTTGTTCTATTCCGTTTCCTGTACGACGCGCGCACCACGCGGCGGGGAAATGGATGGTGAAGATTATCGGTTCCTCTCGGACGCCGAGTTTCAAGCGCGCGTGAAAGCCGACGAATTTCTCGAGCACGCGCAAGTGCATGGCGACCACTACGGCACGTTGCGCGACCCGGTCGTCGCAAATCTAAAAAAGGGCGTCGACGTTTTGATCGACATCGATACTCAGGGCGCGGCCACCATCCGCAGTTGCGATGACCCGTTCATCCGCGCAGCGTTGACAGACATCTTCATTATGCCGCCCGATCTCGACGAGTTACGCCGGCGTCTCCTGAAACGCGGCACCGAGACGACCGAAAAAATCGAGTTACGGCTGGCCAATGCCGCACGGGAAATGCAATTTTGGCGCGACTATCGCTACACTGTCATCAGCAAATCGATGGAAGAAGACCTGCAAAAGTTGCGTCACATCATCGCGGCGGAAAGCTTTTTGAGCCGGCGGCTCATCCGCAAATGAGCAGCCAATTGATTGTCGATCTTGCATGAAGCCAGATTCGAAGAGCCGAGCTGATAAAATCAGTGCCCGTAAAGTCGTGCGCCTGCGCGCCGGCAAGAGAACAGTCGTGCTCGGTGTCACCGGCTCGATTGCCGCTTACAAATCCGCCGAGCTGGCGAGTCTGCTCGTGAAGCAGGGCCACGATGTTTTTGTCGTGATGACGCACCATGCGACCGAGTTCATCGCGCCGCTCACTTTGCAAACACTTTCCAAAAACCCGGTGATGACCAGTTTCTTCGACGAAAAAGAAAACTGGCGCCCAGGGCACATCGAATTGGCCGATCGCGCCAACCTGTTGCTCATCGCGCCGGCAACCGCGCACATTATCGCCGAGCTCGCGCACGGCCTCGCCAATCATCCGCTCGCCGCGATTGCGCTCGCCACCCGCGCGCCGATTCTGCTCGCACCAGCAATGAATGGAAAAATGTGGGACCATCCCGCGACTCAAGAAAATGTCGCCAAATTGAAATCGCGCGGCGTCGAATTGATCGGACCAGAAGCAGGCATGCTCGCCTGCGGTTACGAAGGACTCGGCCGTTTGTGGAAGGTCGACGACATTGCTTTCCGCGCGGAATTCATGCTGGCGCGGCAGGAAAATCTCATCGCGTGAGGTTTGTTGTCACGGCCGGGCCAACGCGCGAGCCGATCGATCCCGTTCGCTATATCAGCAATCGCTCGTCTGGAAAAATGGGCTACGCGATTGTCGAAGCCGCAATCACGACCGGGCACGACGTCACGCTCATATCCGGCCCCGTGCACTTCGATCAGCCACACGGCGCACATGTCGTTTCAGTCATGACAAGCGACGAGATGTTTTACGCGGTACATCAACATCTCCGCGACTGCGACATCCTGGTCATGTGCGCCGCGGTCGCCGATTACAAGCCGGCGATCGTCGCCCCGCGCAAAATCAAAAAGCGTGATGCCAGTCTCACGCTCGAGTTGGTCCCGACCCGCGACATCCTCACCTCGATCCCGCACGATCGAGAATTTCTTGTCATCGGCTTCGCGGCGGAAACAGACGAGCTCGAAAAAAAAGCCGCGCAAAAATTGCGCGCCAAAAATTGCGACATCATTGTGGCCAACGATGTAAGCCGCGCTGACGCCGGAATTGAGAGCGATGAAAATGCGGTCACGCTTTTGTTTCGCGGCGGTAAAACAAAAAAAATTTCGCGGGCGCCGAAAAAGATCATCGCGCGTGAGCTGGTGGAAATTTTTTTAAATGCGCGCGAAAAACGGTTGACAACAAAAACGTGATGATTACTTGACTCGTTGAAGTGAAGTCATTCCCAACTCTTCACGCAATACCGCCGACGCGGATTGAAAGGGGGGAATAGTCGATGCCAAGGAAAAAAGCAGCAAAGAAAAAATCAGCGAAGAAAAAGAGGCACTAAGGCCCAACGCTTGATCACGATTCCGAATGCTTTCGGAATCACAACCCAACTTCAACCCGGGAGGAGAACTCGTTTTCCTCCCGGTTTTTATTTCGCGCGGCGTTGGCGGAGCGGCTGATCTGCTGTTGTAGGACGAGCGCTGCTAAATCAGTTGGCAGGGCAACGGCGCAATTCTATCTGTGTGAAATGAAGCATTATCTCGAGGCGGCGGAGAACGCTGCGCGCGCCGCCGGAGATTTGCTGCGCGAAAATTTTCAACCCCGAAAGCATTCGGGGCTGCGCGTCAACTCCGCCGAGGCGCATGACATCAAGCTCGAGATTGATGTGCGCGCGCAGGAACTCATCACCTCCTCGCTCCTGAAAAACTTTCCGCAACATGCGCTTTACGGTGAGGAAGGTGTCGTCGGCGACCAGACGAGCGAGCACCAGTGGGTCGTCGACCCGCTTGATGGGACCGTCAATTTTTATTATCGCATTCCGCACTTCTGCGTTTCGATCGCGCTTCGATTCAAGGGTGAAATCATCGTCGGTGTCATTTACGATCCAATCCGCGACGAGATGTGGAGTGGGCAAAAGGGAGAAAAACCGCGCCTCAATGGGCAACATTTTCGCGTCAGTGAGCGAACCGAGCTTGCCGAAGCCGTCATTTCCGTCGGCCTCTCAAAGACGGGCGTGCTCATCGAGTCGAACGTCCCGATGTTGCATCAGATGATTCATCGCGCGCGCAAATGCCGTTTGTTAGGCAGCGCCGCGCTCGACATGGCTTACGTGGCCTGCGGTCGTCTCGATGCCTACATCGAACAAGGCATCAACTTATGGGACATCGCAGCGGGCTGGATTTTAGTCGAAACGGCTGGCGGCTCAGTCGATCTGCGCCCGCGTAAAGATATGAAGGACAAATACAGCATCATCGCCTCGAACGGCGTGATCGATTTAAAATTGTGAGCACCACGCGCTGCGGCATCGGCTATGACATCCATCGTTTCGCCGAAGATCGACAACTGATTCTCGGCGGAGTTGAAATCGCGAACACGCGCGGCCTGGCCGGCCACTCCGATGCCGATGTGCTCTCGCATGCGATCGCCGACGCGCTGCTCGGTGCGATCGGCGCAGGCGACATCGGTCAACATTTTCCAAATACCGACGAGGCGCTTCGCGGGATCAGCAGCATCGAAATCCTGCGCCGCATCAGCGCACTGCTCGCCGAGAAAAAGGCGCGAGTCGTAAACATCGATGCGACGATCATCGCCGAAGCGCCCAAAATCGCGCCTCATGTTTCTGCAATGCGGAAAGACATCGCGGCGGCGATTGGGGTCAACGGAGCGAACATCAGTATCAAAGCGACGACCAATGAAATGCTCGGCGCAATCGGCCGCGGAGAAGGCATCGCCGCAATGGCAATCGCCACTGTGGAACAAGAATGAGTCCATTGTCATTCCGAGCGAACCATTTGTCATGTCGAGCGAAGTCGAGACATCTCTTATTGTTAACCGATGAACAGTGAGAGATTTCTCGACTGCGCTGTGCTCCGCTCGAAATGACAAAATAGCAATGGCGCTTCGTTTCTTTAACACTTACTCGCGCCAGCTCGAAGAGTTCACCCCGCGCGATCCGAGCTCACACTCGCCACCCGACGAGGCCCTTCGACCGGCGGACGCGATCGACATGTACACCTGCGGCCCGACGGTTTATAGCCGCGCGCACATCGGAAATTTTCGCGCATACGTTTTTGAAGATTTGCTTCAGCGGCATCTCGAATCCCGCGGTTATCAGGTTCACCGCGTCATGAATATCACCGACGTGGATGACAAAACTATTCGCGGCGCCCGCGAAGCCGGCGTGCCGCTGCAGAAGTTCACGGCGCAATTCAAGGACGCTTTTTTCCAAGACATCGACACGCTGCGCATCAAACGCGCGGACCAATTCCCGGCCGCAACCGACCAGCGTTACATCGACAAGATGATCGCAATGATCAAGACGCTGATCGACCGCGGCTTGGCCTACCTGGCGGACGACAAATCCGTTTACTATCGGATCAACAAATTTCCGAATTACGGCAAACTCGCGCATTTCGATCTGACGCAGTTGCAATCGACCGGACGCGTGAAGCACGATGAGTACGACAAGGAACACATTGGCGACTTCGCTCTATGGAAAGCTTGGGATGAAGAAGACGGCGAGGTGAAATGGGACTCGCCGTGGGGCCCGGGCCGGCCTGGTTGGCATATCGAGTGCAGCGCGATGGCGATGGCGTTGCTCGGCGACCAGATCGACATCCACTGCGGCGGTATTGACAACATTTTTCCACATCACGAGGCAGAGATCGCGCAGAGCGAAGGCGTCACCGGCAGACAGTTCGTCCGCTATTGGCTGCACTGCGCGCACCTGTTGGTCGATGGGCAGAAGATGTCAAAGTCGTTAGGCAACTTCTACACGTTGCCGGACGTGCTGGCAAAAGGTTACACCGGACGCGAGGTGCGTTACGCGCTCATGCGCGTGCATTACCGCGCGCCACTCAATTTTACGTGGGAAGGAATGAAAGAGGCGCGCGAGTCGCTAGGCCGAATCGACGATTGGCTGCAACGCTTGCGCGAATGTAGCGCAAGCGTCTCGCTTGCGAAAACCGACAAAGGGCAAGCTGGAAGCTTGCCCTGCACTTTTGAAGACGCGCTCGATGACGATCTCAACATCTCCGGCGCGCTTGGTTTTTTGTTCGAAAGCATTCGCGAGACAAATCGCGCGCTGGATCACAAAGAGCTCGACTCCAGCGCCGCGGAGGAGTGGTTGTCGTGGTGGCAGCGCATTAACCGCGTTCTCAACGTCGAAAAGCACGATGGCGCAGCTCCGCCGGAAATCGCGAAACTGGTGGAGGCGCGGGCGCAGGCGAGGCTTGCAAAAGATTTCCGGAAAAGTGATGAATTGCGCGACGAATTGAGCGCGCGCGGCTGGGAAGTACGCGACACGAAGGACGGACCAAAGCTGACACGTCGCGGCGGCGCTTGATGCGTTGAACATGTTTGCGCCGGCGCAATTCTTTAGCCTCGACCACACGGCGCACCCGAAGTTGTTCGAGAACCAGAATTACGTCTGGGATGCGCTCAAGCAGATCGCGAGTTATCTGCAGTTCCGTTTAAAACCGGCGATCCTTGGGGACTTGGTGGGGAAGCCGTTCATCAGTAACCACGTTTTCATCGGCCGCGGCACGATTGTCGAACAAGGCGCGGTGTTGAAAGGCCCGGC
>DASTDG010000210.1:0-15165 GCA_035710475.1 Chthoniobacterales bacterium
GAGCAACTACTCGACGTTTTCTGGTCGAGTCACAACCCGACAACTTTAAACCGCCAGGGCCCTGATGTCGGAACGCAATATCGTTCCGTGATTTTTTACCACAGCCCGGCGCAAAAAGCGTCCGCCGAAGCTTCGAAACAAAGCATCGCCAAGAGCGGCCGCTTCAATCGGCCGGTGGTGACACAAATCGAGCCGGCGCCGAAATTCTGGCCCGCCGAAGAGTACCATCAACGTTATCTGCAGAAGCGCGGCCAGTCGCATTGCGCGGTTTAGGCGAAGCCGCGCATGAGCCGCGAAGTCATCCGCACAAAAAATTTCGCAGCGGAGGCGCCCAATTTCATCCTCAGCGTAGCGCATAAGGCGCTCGGCGAGCGCGGCGAATTCCGGATCGCGCTTTCCGGAGGTAACACGCCGCGACCGGTCTACACGCAGCTCGCTGCCGTCGCGCACGATCTCCCGTGGGAGCGAGTCATCGTGACTTTTAGCGACGAGCGCTGCGTGCCGCCGGACGACGCGCAGAGCAATTTCCGAATGGCGCGCGAGAGTCTCATCGCGCCCGCGGCCATTCCCGACAAATCGGTCTTGCGAATGCGCGGCGAAATCGAACCGCACCTCGCCGCGCAGGAATACCAGGACGAGCTCGATGTGCTCGCCACCCAACGCGGCGAACACGTCTACCAGCATGACCTCATTTTGTTAGGCTTGGGGGATGACGGCCACACGGCGTCGTTGTTTCCAGACACCACGGCTTTGAAAGAGACAAACCGCCGCGTGTTAGCGAATTTTGTTCCGAAGCTGAATTCGTGGCGATTGACTTTTACCTTCCCGCTCATTGACCACGGTCGGCATGTCTGTTTTTTGGTCAGCGCGAGCAAAGGCCAATTGATCGATCGTGTGTTAAACGGCGACCGCAACTATCCGGCGGCGCGCGTTAATCCGACCGCCGGCGAGCTGACCTGGATTATCGATCTGAGCGGCTCGTAAACCTCGCCAGCGCGATTCGGTATCTAATACTGCTCGCCTTCATCATCGGTTGGCGGCCCAATCCGGTCTTCGATTCCGTAAACGTGAAACATGACCACGAACCACCAGAGCGGCAGCAGTAACCCGCCGAACCCGGCCGTGAATGTGAACGTGAGCGCGGCGATTGCGATTGCCATCGGCGTTCCGACAAACAGGATCAGCGATCCGACGAGCTTATGGCCTTTGTAGATGTGACCGAGACCGGGGATGATACTTAATAATATCGCCATCGCATCGCTCGCTTTGCCTTCGGCCGTTTCCGTCCCGCTGCGCGTCCAATCGCAGCGGTCGCACCTCTGCGCATGCTTTGGTAGCAGATGACCGCAGTACGGACACGGCATTTTGTCGGCGTCCTGCGCAGCGGTTTCTGCGATGGGCGCATCGGTGTATTCCATTCCTAAAGAGCGTCACAACGCCCGGCGCTTTCGTCAAGAAAACATGCCTCCTTGTCATTGCGAGCGCAGTCGAGGAATCTCTCAATCTGCATGGCTCTCCTTCGCGAGATCGTCCGCTACATGGACAAGTATCTTCGCATTCACGAGATCGGCGATTGGGACAACGCACTGAATGGCTTGCAAATCGAAAACTCCGGGCGCGTCTCGAAAATTGGCGCGGCAGTCGATGTCTCGACCCGCGCGCTGGCCGAAGCTGCAAAGCAACATGTCGATCTTTTGATCGTGCATCACGGCCTCTTCTGGCCCGGTTTGCAACGGGTGAGCGGTTGGTTGCACCGTCAGCTCAAGCTCGCGTTTACGAACGATATTGCGCTTTACAGTGCTCATCTCCCGCTGGACCTGCACCCGCAGATCGGCAACAACGCCCAGCTCGTCAAAGCGCTCGGCGTCAAATCGACAACCCCATTCTTCGAGGAAAAGGGGCAGCTCATCGGATTGAAAGCGCGAACGTCGATCTCGCGAGATGAGATCTTGCTCCGGCTCGAGAAGTCGTTAGGCCAAAAAGCGAAAACCTTCAGCTTCGGCCCGCCGGAACCGAAAACAGTTGGAATCGTGAGCGGCGACGCGGGCGGGGAAATTTACCGAGTCGCGGCGGAAAAGATCGACACTTTCATCACCGGCGAAGCGCCGCACTGGGCGGCCATTGCCGCTGAAGAACTGCGACTCAACCTGATCCTCGGCGGCCACTACGCGACCGAGACCTTCGGCGTCAAAGCCCTCGCCGCGCATTTGTCGAGACGATTCAAAATTCCGTGGACGTTCCTGAATTTGCCGACAGGGCTGTGACTGCTGCTCCAAAGCAAATTGAGCCTATGATGCCGCAAGATCGACATATCAGCACGCGCGCCACCGGCGTGGTCGGCATCGCGGTGATGTGCTCACGTGTGCTTGGGCTTATTCGCGAGCAAGTGTTCGCCGGTCTCTTTGGCGCGGGAAAAAATCTCGATGCCTTTTTGATGGCGTTTCGCGTCCCTAATCTTTTGCGTGACCTGTTCGCGGAAGGCGCGCTCTCGACCGCGTTTATCACCACGTTTTCGAAAAAGATTGCGACCGAAGGCGATACGTCGGCGTGGCGATTGGCGAACAAGGTCGCCACGTTGAGCGCGGTATTCATGAGCGCCGTCACGCTGCTCGGCATCGTCTTTGCGCCGCAACTGATTCATCTCATGACGTGGTGGAGTTGGTCGCCCGAAAAAACGGCAATGACGATCCTGCTCACGCGCGTCATGTGGCCGTTCATTTTGCTTGTCTCGCTCGCTGCGCTCGTCATGGGAATTTTGAACGCGAAACATGTCTTCGGCGCGCCCGCGATGGCGTCGAGCTATTTCAACCTCGGTTCGATCATCGGCGGGGTCGCATTCGGCTGGTGGCTCGATCCGCATTTCGGCGCGCGTTCGCTAATCGGCCTGGCGATCGGCACATTAATCGGTGGATTGTGGCAATTGAGCGCACAATTTCCCTCGCTGCGGCGCGTGGGCTACCGCTACAGCGCCGATTTTCACTGGCGGGATCAGGGCGTGCGCACCGTGCTGGCGTTGATGGGTCCGGCCGTCATCGCGGCGAGTGCGGTGCAGGTCAACGTGCTCGTGAACAGCGGGTTCGCCGCGCGGCTCGGCGACGGCCCGGTCAGTTGGCTGAACATCGCGTTTCGCCTAATGCAATTACCGCTCGGCATCTTCGGCGTCGCGGTTGGAACTGTAACCTTGCCCCTCGTGTCGCGCACGGCGGCGCTTGGCGATACGTCGGCTTTTCGTTCCGCACTCGCTCACGCGATCCGACTGGTGATCTTGCTGACGGTTCCCGCCGCAATCGGCCTGATCGTGCTCGCGCGGCCAATTATCAGCGTCATTTATGAGCACGGCCGCTTTACCCCCGAGGCGACTCTGCAGACTGCAGCTGCACTGCAATTTTACGCCATCGGGCTGGTCGCGTATTCCGCCGTCAAAGTTTTGGCGCCCGCGTTTTACGCGATTGACAAGCGTTACCTGCCGATGGTCGTCAGTATGTTGTCCATCCTAGTGAACTTCGCGCTGAACTGGTTCTTCATGCTCAAACTCGAGCTCGGGCACCGCGGTCTTGCGCTCTCAACCAGTCTCGTAGCGCTGACGAACTTCTTCCTGCTCTACGGCATGATGCGTCGCCACGCCGGCCGACTCGAAACGACCGAGCTGTTCAAAACCGTTGGCAAAGTGGCAGTCGCCGGTGCGGTGCTCGCCGTAGTCTGCTGGTTGGCTTTGGAGTTTCTGTTTTCGCACACGCCGCTGCCGCTGTGGAAGAAAGTTGTCGATCTTGCAATTACGATCGTGCTCGGGGTCTTCACGTTTTTTGGCACAGCATTTTTGCTGCGGGTGACTGAGGTGCGCGATGTTATCGATCTTCTCTGGCGGCGATTCGGCCGCCGGTGATTGTAGAGGCGTTTGTGTCAAACGCCTCGGCGCTTGGCACAAGCGCCGCTACAACGTCAGCGCTTGATCGAGATCCTCGATCAGATCGTCGGCATTTTCTAAACCAATCGATAAACGCAGCAAGTTTTCGGGTGAAGTTGTGCCCGGCCCTTCGATGGACGCGCGGTGTTCGATCAAGCTTTCCACGCCGCCCAGACTGGTTGCGCGAATAAAGATTTTGGTCTTTGCCGTCACCGCAATCGCTGCGTCGCGACCGCCTTTTACTTCAAGCGAAAGCATTCCGCCGAAGATCGACATCTGCTTGCGCGCGATCGCGTGCCCGGGATGAGTCGTTAGGCCGGGGTAATGCACGCGTTCGACTTGTCGATGTTGCGCGAGAAACTCGGCGACCTTCAGCGCGTTGTCGGAATGCGCGCGCATGCGCCAGGGCAGCGTGCGCATCCCGCGCAAAATCAGCCAACAATCGAACGGCGAGGGGACGGCGCCGCCGCAATACTGGATGGCGCGAATCCTCTGAAAAAATTCGTCGTCGATCTTACTCACGACAATTCCGCCAGCGACATCGCAGTGACCGCCGAAGTACTTCGTCGTGGAATGCACAATCAAATCAGCTCCCAGTTCAAACGGTCGCTGCAATACTGGCGCCCAGGTATTGTCGCAGACACAAATCGCGCCGGTGTCACGGACGATTTCCGCAACGGCGGCAAGATCGACAACCTTCAGAAGAGGATTGCTCGGCGTTTCCGCCCAAGCCAGCTTCGTGTTTGGCCGCAGCGCTTTTTTTACGGCGGCGACGTCGCTCATGTCGATGAAATCGGCTGCGAGCCCCCACGGGAGGAAAATTTCGCGAAGCAAGCGGGACGTGCCATAATAGGCGTCGATATGCGCGAGGACGTGGTCGCCCGGCGCGAGCGCGTGAAAAATCGACATTGTTGCGCCCGTTCCTGAAGCAAACGCCGCTGCCGCCGCGCCACCTTCAAGTGCGGCAATTCCGTTTTCAAGCGCCTGGCGGTTCGGATTGTTGTTGCGCGTATACATGAATCCGCGCGAGTAGGTCCCTTCGATGTCGCGCTCGAACGTAGTGGACAAGTGAATCGGCGTGGCGACCGCACCGGTCGCGGGATCAATCGAGTGGCCGGCGTGGACCGCGAGTGTTTCGATTCTCATTTGCAGCGGACGTTACGATTTGAACAGCGATTGTCGATCTTACGGCGGCGTCTTTTGTCGCGCGCCACAGACTTTTCCCTCACCGGCGACTTTGTTGTCCGCCTCTCCCTGAGGGAGAGGATTGAGGTGAGGGCAATCTGCCTTGCATGCGCCAACGAACGAGACGTTTCGATTTGACGCCCCGCGCCGCCAAGCGGAAATAGCAGACTGCGTTTCGCTCGACGGCCACGTGGCCGGTCTTCGTATGAGCACGATTTACGACGACGAGGTTTTCAAAATGGCGTGTGACCAGTTTCAGGTCATTGCCGATTACCTCAGCATCGACAAAAACGATCGTGAGCGGTTGATGCTGCCGAAACGCGCCATTGCGGTGACGCTGCCGGTGCATATGGACGACGGCAGCACGCGCACGTTCCAGGGTTACCGCGTCCAGCATCACCTGACGCTCGGGCCGACCAAGGGCGGCACGCGGTTCGCGCCGTCATTGTCGATGGGCGAGACGGCGGCCCTGGCAATGTGGATGAGTTGGAAATGTGCGCTTTCGAATTTGCCCTACGGCGGCGCAAAGGGCGGCGTGGCCTGCGATCCGACGAAACTTTCCCGCACCGAACTCGAAGGCGTATCGCGCCGTTACATGCAGGAGATGATCCCGTTTGTCGGGCCGAAGACCGATATCATGGGACCGGATATGGGCACGAACGAGCAGATCATGGCCTGGTTCATGGATACGTATTCGGTTTACCAAGGTTATGCCGTCAATGAAATCGTCACTGGCAAACCGGTCGCAATCGGCGGGACCGAAGGCCGACGCGAAGCGACCGGCCGGGGTGTCGTTTATTTGATTGAGCGCGCGATGAACATCCTGAAGTTCGATCCGGAGAAATGCACGGCCATCGTGCAAGGCTTCGGCAATGTCGGCTCCGTCGCAGCGTTGTCACTTGCCTATAAAACGGGAACAAAAGTCGTCGGGCTCAGCGATGCCTACGCCGCGATATACAATCCAAAAGGAATCGACGTGCAGGCGGCGGAGCAACACGTTTTGAAAAAAGGCAACCTGCGCGCCTTTGATGAAGCAAACCATGTCGATCCAAAGGAATTGCTGACCATGCCGTGCGACGTGCTTGTGCCGGCCGCCGTCGATCGCGTAATTAACGGGGCGAACGCCGGGCGGTTGCAGTGCCGCATTTTGGCCGAAGCGGCCAATGGCCCGACCACGCCGGAAGCTGACCTGATTCTTGAAAAGCGTTGGGATGAAATTTTCGTGATTCCCGACATTCTCTGCAATGCCGGCGGCGTAATCGTGTCTTACTTCGAGTGGGTGCAGGGGTTGCAATCGTTTAGGTGGTCGGAATCGGAAGTCACCGACAAGCTCTTCCGCATCCTTGAGCATTCCTTCGCGCAGGTGATCCGCCGCGCGAAATCGCACAAGATTTCACATCGTACCGCCGCGATGGCGATCGGCGTCGAGCGCGTGTTGCGGGCGAAGAAGATGCGCGGCTTGTTCCCGTGAGCCGTGATGAGCTTTTCGCATCGCGAAGAGACTCGCCAAGGTCGACAACTCGATGTTTTGACGGACGAGGAAAACGGGATTCGCGTGGTCGTCTCGCGACTCGGTGCTGAATTAGTCAGTCTCGCGCGAATCAATGAAACGGGCGATTGGGTCGGTTTTCTTTATCGCGACAACGACATCTCCGCACCGGCGCACGGCTGGGCAAATCACGCGACGGTCATGGGCTACTACCTGCACCGGTTAAAGGACGACCGCAGTTTTTATCGCGGGCACGAAATCAAAGGTGGAACGCACGGGTTTTTGCGACATAAAACCTGGCACTTTGCTGGCGCTGAGAACGACTCGCTGACGTACCGTATTACGCCAGACGATTTTCCCGCGACAGATTATCCGCTTAAAGTCAGTCTCGACCTCACCTACAAGATCGAGACGAACAAAATTACCGTCACGTTTGCATTCCGGAATGACGAGCCGGAGCTGACTGCGCACGTCGGCTTCGGATTGCATCCAGGTTTCGCAGCGACTTCGTTCGAGAGCTTCCGTTTGCAAATGCCGCGCGGTTTGTATCGCCGGCATTTTTCGCCCGGCAATTATCTTTCAGGTGAAACGCGTGACCTCGAATTTCGTGGCGGCGAGATGCCATTCCCGCGCGAAGAATTGCCCGGCTCGTTCATTCTGGAGCTCGTCGAAGTCCCACGGCGCGAGTTTTCTTATGTCGATCCGCCAAGTGGCCGCTGGGTCATTGTCGACCTTGCCGAAGTTCCGTATCTCACGCTCTGGTCGGATGGCGGCCCGTTTCTTTGCCTAGAGCCGTGCTGGGGATTGACCGATCACCACCAGCAGCGCGCGTTGGAAGACAAAGAAGGGATGCAGAGGATCGCGCCGGGCGCACCACTGCGCGCGTCATTTTCGATGGCCCCGCAGTTCGCCTCTTCGGATTGACGAGAGGCACGATTGCGCCGTTCAATCTAAAATATGCCCGCTGCTTCGCTTTACGCGCTGCTCGCGCATTCCATTGATTACGCCGGCATGTTTCCGCCGTGCAGCCTCGATTTGGAATCCGCATCCCACAACCAAGCGCAATATGTTCGCTCGCCCGATGCGTGGATGCTTAACAGCTTCGTTTTGCCGATCGATCAATTCGAAGCGGCTGCGCCAAATCTTTCGCTCTTCGACAAGAAACATGCTCTGCGCGTCTCGGCGCTTGGAGCAAAGGACGCAGACTTGAAAAACGCATTAGAAGCGATTCGCGACTTTGCGCGGCAACATGTCGATGTTGTCTCGGTCGTGCAGTTGGAAATGCCGCTCGCGACAGATGTCGATCTTGCATGGTTGCGTGAAGCAGGCGCGACCGTTGGTGATTTAAAACTGCACGTTTTCTGGGAAGCGCCGCCGGATGCGGCGGAGGAAACGATCGGTTTGCTCGCGCAACTGAAAGAGCCGCGCTTCGGCTATAAGCTGCGCACTGGCGGGGTGAGCGCCGATATGTTCCCGAGTGCGGTTCAGATTGCGGAGGCGCTGGTTGCCGCGACGAAACATCACGTGCCGATCAAGTTCACCGCGGGGCTGCATCATCCCATCCGCCAGTTCCGCGATGAAGTGGGAACGCAAATGCATGGTTTTCTCAACGTGCTCGGCGCGGGCGTGCTTGCGTCGGAGCATCACTGGGACGAAGGCCAAGTCGTGCAGATGCTGGAAGATGAGCGACCAGCATCGTTCTCCTTCGACGAGACAATCTTTGCCTGGCGCGAATGGGAGATTACAGCGGAGCGGATTCACGCGCGCCGAAAATATGTCACCTCCTTCGGCAGCTGCAGTTTCGACGACCCGCGCGACGATTTGCGTGCTGTGGGACTCCTTTAGATCACCACGGAGGACACGAAGCTCACGAAGCGTTTAAAAAACAAATTTGCTCTTCGTGTTCTTCGTGAGCTTCGTGGTTAAATCACAGCCATGCCACTGCGGTCGTTTATCGACATTGCACCGGATTCGCATTTCCCCCTCGAAAACCTGCCGTTCGGCGTTTTCAAGCCGCGCGATAGCGCCGTGCGCATTGGCGTCGCACTCGGTGAATACGTTGTCGATCTTGCAGAGCTCGAGCGTGCCGGCGCGTTCAAAGATCTGCCGCCCGAGACGGCGGCAGCTACAACGCACCGCACACTAAATCGACTGCTGCCGCTCGGTCGGCCGGAATGGCGAAGACTGCGTCACAAACTGCAGCATCTTCTCTCGGCTGACACTGCAACGCTTCGCGACGACACGAAGCTGCGGGAGCGCGTCTTGCATCGGCAACGGGATGTCACGATGCAGCTGCCGGCGCGGATCGGGAATTACACGGATTTCTACTCGTCGTATCACCATGCGCACAATCTCGGCACGATGCTGCGCGGGCCGGAGAACGCGCTGATGCCGAATTGGAAATGGCTGCCAGTTGCCTATCACGGGCGCACGAGCTCAGTTGTGATCAGCGGCACGGAAGTTCGCCGGCCGCAGGGCCAGGTCAAACCACCAGACGCGCCCGCGCCGATCTTCGGCCCGACCAGGAGCCTCGACTACGAGCTGGAAATGGCGTTCCTTATCGGCCCAGGCAATTCGTTAGGCCGGCCCGTGCCGATCGAGCGCGCGGTCGATCACATTTTCGGATTTGTTTTGATGAACGACTGGAGCGCGCGAGATATCCAGACTTGGGAGTACCAGCCGCTTGGGCCGTTTCTGGCCAAGAATTTCTGCACAAGCATTTCACCGTGGGTGGTGACTCTGGAAGCGCTCGAGCCGTTTCGAAAGCCTTTGCCGAAGCAGGATCCGGAGCCGCTACAGTATCTGCGCCTAACGAATGACTTCACATACGACATTCATCTGGAAGCGGCGCTGCAAACGGCGGCGAAAGATCGACACGTGATCACGCGCACAAATTTCCAGAACCTCTATTGGAGCATCTCGCAACAGCTCGCGCATCACACGGTCGGCGGCTGCAATTTGGAACCCGGCGATCTGCTCGCGAGCGGGACAATCAGCGGCGCGACTGAGGAATCGCGCGGCTGCATGCTCGAGCTGACCTGGCGCGGCGCGAAGCCGCTGAAACTGCCGAATGGCGAGACGCGCAAATGGCTCGAGGACGGCGACACGCTCGCGATTACCGGCTGGTGCGACGGCGGTGATTATCGCGTCGGTTTTGGCGAAGTCACCGGACGCGTCGTTCCAGCGGCGGCTGCTTGAGGGAAACCGACGAACAAAAAATTTGGATTGGCTTTTAAACGCCAATGCCATAAATTCCGCGCCATGTTTAAGACCAAATTCGCCCCGCTGCGTTTCTTTCTCTTCACGTTCGCTCTTGTGCTGCCCGTCGCGAGTTGGGCGGCGAATCCCTACCAATCCAGAAACATGCATTTCGGTGTTTCCGGGAGCAACGTGAAGGATATCACCAGAGCCTATTGCTGCGGTGGTACGCTTGGTTCACTGCTGAGCGATGGAACTACGCAGTACATCTTGAGTAACAACCACATCCTCGCCCGCCAAGACCGAGCCACGCCCGGCGAAAATATTTCCCAACCCGGATTAATCGACAACGGCTGCCAGCCGGCAACCATTGTCGCCGACTTCACGGCAGCGCCGAAATTAGGCACGAATGTGGATGCGGCAGTCGCGGCACTGCGCGCTGGCAAGATGGACTCAACCGGTTACATCGAAGGCATCGGCACGATAAGTAGCGTGACGAAAGCTCCCGCAGTGGGACTCGCAGTGGAAAAAAGCGGACGCACCACTGGAACCACGACGGGAACGATCAACTCGGTTAACACCAGCGTGAACGTGCAGTATCAAATCCGCTGCGGGCAGGGTAAAAAATACGTCATCAGTTACACAAATCAGATCGTTATTAACGGCAGCGGCTTCAGCGCGGGCGGCGATTCAGGATCACTTATTGTATCCAACACGAGTAACTGCCATCAGCCAGTCGGACTTCTCTATGCCGGGAGCAGTACCGACACAATCGCGAATCCGATTGGCGAGGTCCTGAACAAAGTCGGAACGGCGCTTGGGCGATCCGTCAACTTTGTCGGCAGCACTTGCACCAGTTCGCCCGCGCAATCGGCGCAAGCAACTGGAGCAGAGGGGTTGCAGCTTCCGGAACAGGCAGTCGAGCACACCAGTAGAGTGCTGGAGCAGCATCGACATGACCTGATGTCGCGTCCCGGCGTCTTGGGCGCCGGCGTCGGTGCATCGGAGAGCGGCAATGAAGCCGCGGTCGTCGTTTATGTCGACAACACTGCCGGTGCGCAGCCGCAGTTGCCGGCGCACGTTGACGGGGTGCCTGTGAAGGTCCATCTCACCGATCCCTTCGTCGCTTTTTAGCGCAATCCGCGAAGACAGTTCGAGCAAAACGCTGGCGCAACAGTAAGCGGCTGAGGCGATGCAGCCGTACAAACGGTGGTCGGTCGCTGCATCGAATTGCTGCGGATCAGGAGTCGACGGATGAAGCTACACGACATCGTATCGTCGGGAGTTGCTGCGGCCCCGAAGCAGTCACGGCGATTGAATGAAGGCGGCTAGCATCGAGGCGGCCGGCGACCGCTCCCTGAATGCGGCTCGATTACTGAATGATCATATGGACGAACGATTGGTGCGCACGCGGCGCGTTTTCCTTAAGAGCGGCATCCTCATCGGCGGCGCTGCGCTCGTAGGTATGCACGGGATGCGCGGAGCCGAAAAGGAAGAGGAACAAGTGTCGCCTTCCGAGGATCTCATGCGCGAGCATGGCGTGCTCAAGCGCGTCCTGCTGATCTACGACGAAGCGATTCGGCGGATGACGGCAAACCAGGAATTCCCCGTCGAAACAGTTGTCGATTCGGCAAAAATCATTCGCAGCTTCATCGAGGATTATCACGAAAAGCTTGAGGAAAATTTTCTGTTCCCGCGTTTCGAAAAGGCAGGCCAGCTAACCGATCTTGTCAAGACGCTCCGCGATCAACACGAAGCCGGGCGGGGAGTTACCGATCTAACCCTTAACCTGGCGACACAAAAAACGCTTAAGAATGCGGCGGAACGCCCCCGACTGGGCAATGCGCTTCGCCAGTTCGTTCGCATGTATAATCCGCATGAAGCGCGCGAAGACACCGTGCTGTTTCCGGCCTTTCGCAAGATTGTCAGCGCAAACGAATACGCGTCGCTTGGGGAAGATTTCGAGAAAAAGGAACATGAACTGTTTGGTGAAGAGGGCTTCGAGAAGATGGTCGACAAAGTGACGAGCATCGAAAAGAAGCTGGGCATTTACGAGCTCGCGCAATTTACGCCCAAGATTTAACCACAAAAGCGGAATAGCGAAAGCGGCGCTTCGATTCGTTGTCATCATCGGCGTCGCCAATTTCTTCGCCGATCTTACCTATGAAGGCGCACGCGGAATCACCGGGCCGTTTCTGGCTTCGTTAGGCGCAAGCGCGACCGTGGTTGGTTTTGTGGCGGGCTTTGGCGAGCTGGTCGGTTACAGCCTGCGTTCGGTGACCGGCTATTTCGCCGATCGCACTCGCAAGTACTGGCTCGTTACGTTCGTCGGTTACGTCATCAACATGCTGGCTGTTCCTGCGCTTGCCCTCGCGGGCAATTGGCCGGTCGCGGCCGGATTCATCGTCGCCGAGCGGACGGGTCGCGCGATCAGAAAACCATCCGTGGAGGCGATGCTTTCCGATGCCGGCAAAAGCATCGGGTCGGGTTGGGCATTCGGGCTAAACGAAGCGCTGGACCAGGCTGGCGCGATGTTGGGCCCATTGCTGATTGCACTCGTTTTGTTTCGCGGCCGCAATTACCAGAGCGCATTCGCGCTGCTTCTCATCTCCGCGATTTTATGCCTCGGCATCGTGGCCGTTGCGCGGCTAAGTCATGGACGCAGCCAGTCAGTGGAAAGAGCGGCATCGCCTACGCTCGCAATGCCTCTGTCTTTGATGCCATACTGGATTTATGTCGCGGCCGGTGCGCTTATCGCTGCTGGGTTCGCTGATTTTTCGCTGATCGGGTTCCATTTTCGAAAAGCATCCGTTGTCTCTGACGGCGTCATTCCTATCTACTATGCCGCAGCAATGGGAACAGGCGCAGTCGGCTCATTGCTGTTCGGCCGGTTGCTCGACAAACTGGGCCAGAAAGTAATCGTGTTCGTGTTTCTCGTCTCCGCATTGTTCGCCCCATGCGTATTCCTTGGAAATTCAGTCGTGGCTTTCGCTGGAATGGCGCTGTGGGGGTTGAGCATGGGAGCGCAGGATTCGCTGCTTAAAGCGGTGCTCACACCTGTGGTTCCGGCAGGCAAACGAAGCCGTGCCTTCGGTTTGTTCGACACTGTTTATGGCGTCGCCTGGTTTCTCGGAAGCGCGCTCATGGGTTTTCTCTACGACAAATCCATCGTCGCGCTGGTTCTGTTCTCCGTTGTCTTGCAGGTCGCCGCGTTACCTTTGCTTATTTGTGCAAATCTCCACCCGAGCAATCGCGGTCAGAGCTAACGCTTGAAAGCATCTCCGGACAAGCTGCGTTGCGATTCATAACTCAGGGATGCAAGGTGACACTGTAGAAAGCAAAACCGACAAACTCCGCATCCTGCACGTGGACGACGATCCGGATATTCGCCTGCTCATCGCCGGCTCTCTACAGGACTTTGGTTACGTTGTGGTCACCGCTGGAACTGTCGCTGAGGCGCTGCAATTAGCACGAGAAATGCATTTCAACCTGTGTATCCTCGACGTGCGCCTTCCGGATGGCACCGGGATCGAGCTATGCCAACAGTTACGCCAGTTGCAGCCCAATACCCCGGTACTTTATTACTCGGCGTATGCTAGCGATTCGGAACAAAAGGAAGCGCTTTCCGTCTGCGGAGATGCGTATTTGAAAAAGCCGGTGTTGGCCGAGGAACTGGAGCAAACGATTACCCGGCTGCTCAATCGCGAGCAACAAGATTGAACACGTCTCTGCCTGATGCTTAACGGGCGATAATTGACTTGATATTACTGCGCGGTCTAAGTCATTTCGCGAATCTGGCGGCCACAACCGAGCGCGAATAAACTGCGCAGCGGCGCAGCGCTTGCTCCTTTTTTTGCGCGCGATGCAACTGTGTGCGATTCATCCCGCGATTTTGTCTGCGCGGATATCTTATGCCGGAATTTCCCTGCGCATCGAATTCACGATCGTGAAGACCGCGCCTGCTCGCTAATTACCCATGAAGAAAACCAGTTCTGCACCAGTCACGCGGCCGGGAAACGGCGCGCGGTTTAACGGCAGTGAAGTGGATGCCAAACAGTTGCTTACGGCATTGATCGCATTCAAACGCGGCGATTTTTCGGCGCGCTTGCCCGACGACTGGACCGGCGTGGCCGGGAAGATCGCCGATACGTTCAACGACGTAATCGCGACGAATCAGCGCATGACTCGGGAACTGGAGAGAATCGGACGCGTTGTTGGAAAGCAAGGCAGAATTACTCAGCGTGCATCGCTGGGCGACGTATCGGATTCATGGGCTGATGCAATTGGTTCGGTCAACGATCTGATCGGCGACCTGGTCCAGCCGACCAGTGAAATGGCGCGTGTCATCGGCGCGGTTGCGAAAGGTGATTTGTCGCAAACGATGGCAACGGAAATCGAAGGCCGCCCGCTCGAAGGAGAATTTTTGCGCACGGCAAAGGTGGTAAACACGATGGTTGATCAGCTTGGCGCCTTCGCCTCGGAAGTGACGCGGGTGGCGCGCGAAGTGGGTACCGAAGGCAAGCTCGGCGGCCAGGCCAAAGTCAAAGGTGTTGCCGGCACGTGGAAGGATTTGACCGAGAACGTCAACCTTATGGCCGGCAATCTCACGGCGCAGGTGCGCAACATCGCGACCGTGACGACGGCGGTGGCGAACGGAGATTTGACCAAGAAAATCACTGTCGATGTTAAAGGCGAGTTCCTGGAGCTGAAAGACACAGTCAACGTGATGGTTGATCAGCTGCGCTCGTTCGCGTCGGAGGTGACGCGCGTGGCGCGGGAAGTGGGCTCGGAAGGAATTCTCGGCGGACAAGCGCGCGTCGAAGGTGTTTCCGGCACATGGAAGGACCTGACTGACTCGGTCAATTTTATGGCGCGCAATTTGACCGGACAGGTGCGCAACATCGCTGCGGTTACGACTGCCGTCGCACGCGGTGATCTGTCGAAGAAGATTACGGTCGATGTGAAAGGGGAAATTCTCGAACTGAAGAACACGATCAACACGATGGTTGATCAACTCAGCTCGTTCGCCTCGGAAGTGACGCGTGTCGCGCGCGAGGTGGGCACCGAGGGAAAACTCGGCGGCCAGGCCGATGTCAAAGGCGTCGCTGGAACGTGGAAAGATCTGACCGACAGCGTCAACTCGATGGCCGGCAACCTGACCGCGCAAGTGCGAAACATCGCGGACGTGACGACAGCGGTCGCGACCGGTGATTTGTCCAAAAAGATCACTGTCGATGTCCGTGGTGAGATCCTCGAACTGAAGGACACGATCAACACCATGGTCGATCAGCTTCGTTCCTTTGCCTCGGAAGTGACACGTGTCGCACGCGAGGTCGGCCGCGAGGGAAAACTCGGCGGTCAGGCGGATGTGCGTGGCGTAGCAGGCACT
>DASTDG010000211.1:0-6206 GCA_035710475.1 Chthoniobacterales bacterium
TATGATATTCGCACCGTGCAGGAGTTGCTGGGTCACAAGGATGTGAGCACGACAATGATTTACACTCACGTGCTCAATAAGCCAGGTATCGGTGTTAAGAGTCCGCTGGACTAGTTAATTGAGGATTGCGGAAAGCGGATAAGAAAGGCGAGCCAAGTCGAGCATGAGCATGATTATGAGCATCCGCCTTCGCTGTCGGCTGCGGCGCGACAAGTGAGCAGGAGCGCCCAGGATTGCGGAAAGCGGATACGGGATAATCGCCGTCGATTGTTTTCAGTCGTTGTCGGGCTTCGCGGCTGTCGTGGCGCGCCATTCGGCGCGTGCTTCGGAGATGAACGGCGCCAGTTTTGAATAAAACCGCACCACATAGAGCAAATAACCGCCGAACCCGGCAAGCTGTGCCGCGACAAGCCAGAGGTGACCATTGCGTCCGATGAAAAACCCCGGGTGTGCGTGGATCAGCAAGACTGACGCACCGTTCAAGAGCAATACGCCAGGCAGCAAAACCGCGATGTTCAGCCATTGATCGCGCTTTACCATCGCGCAGAGCCGATCGCTCGCCGGGCCGGCACTGTCGCGCATCCGCGCGTAAATCAGGCGCAAATCGTAAATAAAGAGCGCCCATCCGACGGCAATGAAGGCGGCGCCGAAGGCAAACCAATTCCGCGGGCGCGCCAGTTGGGCAAACATGAGCGCTTCGACAAGTGCGCAGCCGATGTAGAGAAAATTATGTCCGAACTCAAGTGGCCAGCGAATGACGGTGATGATGTGCAAGACCGCGCGCGACCAGAAAATGAAGATCATGACCAAGCCGGCGAGCACATAGGGCCAGAATAGAAATGCGCGCTGCGCCACGATATCGCGCGCGTTCTCGATCAGGATGGTGAGGGCTACGCCTTGAATGATGCTGACGAGGGTGAGCTCGATCTCGACCACCATTGAGTCGAGCTCCGAACGCGCCGCGGAATTTCTCATTGCGTAAGATCGACATCAGAAAGAAGGGCGCTCTGCAATTTGAAATTTGCAACCGGCGATTATCTCCGTGCCTGGAGGGATTCGAACCCCCAACCTTCTGATCCGAAGTCAGATGCTCTATCCAGTTGAGCTACAGACACAGGGCGATTGCCGATTGTCGATTGCCGATTGTCGATTGCAAGATCGACATTGTGCTGTAGGGGCCGCTTGTATCGAGCGTCGAACGGAACGACGCACAATAGGCGCTTGGCACAAGCGCCTCTACAACGCCAGGCGAATGAATTCGGGCCGGAAGAAAATCCAAGCGCCGTCGAGCGTGAGAAAGATGTCGCAGTCGGCGAGCAGTCTCGCGAAATCGCTGAGCTCGCCGGCGATCTCGCCACGCGCGGTCCCCGTCACAATCAGCAATCGGCGATCGGCAATCGAAAATGAATTGGGGTGGCCGACGGGACTCGAACCCGCAACAACCAGAACCACAATCTGGGGCTCTACCATTGAGCTACGACCACCAGCTCAGGGCGAAGAGTTTAATTTCAGCAGGGCGGATTGCAAAGGAAAGCACTGGGGCTTTTGGCACATTCTCCGCTACGCTGGGGAGGGCGTGGAAGGCTGTATTGCAACTGGATACTCCTCTGGTATCGTTCCGGCTCGCCCTCGCATGAAAAAGGTCGGTGCCATTTTGATTGCCGGGCTATTTCTCATCTGCGCCCTTACTCGTCTGCCGGCGCAATCGGAAGATCCGAGTGACATTTTCCTCAAGGCCTACATGACCTCACAGCAGGCGGAAAAGCTCGAGCACGAGAACGAGTTCAAGGCGGCGCTCGCCAAATATCGCGCCGCGGGTGCGTTAATCGAGCAGTTGCACAAGAACTACGCTGACTGGCAGCCGGCGATCGTTGAGTATCGAGGCCGGAAAATCAGCGAAAGCATTCTGCGCGTGCAGGACAAGGCCGGGACGCAGAGCGACTTGGCTGGGACATCTGCCCCCCCGGAAGAGAACGCGCCGCCTCCATCAACAGCAGTGCCGCAACCAAGCGCTGTAATCACGACGGCACGGCCGAGCGCGGCGCCTCCGCAGGTAGCGAACGACTCCGCCATCAAGGAAGCGACCAAGAAGTTAAATGACAAGATCGACCAGTTGCAGAGCGAGCTACGGAAGTCGCGGAGCCAATTGGAGACGGCGCAGAAGGAGAAGGAATCGTTAAATGGTCGCTTGAATGACACGACCACAAAGCTGACTCAGGCGCACGGTGAGCTCGAAAAGTCGAAGACGGCAGAGCGCCAGGGCCGCGACCAGCTTGCGCGCGCCGAGCAATCGCTTAAGAAGATTGAAAGTTCGCCCGGCGCGAGCACAAAGGCACAGGAGGCATTGCGCGCCGAGATCACGCGGCTGAAAGATGCGCTGACCGCCGCGGACGAAGCGCGGCTGGCGGCCGAGAAGGAAAAGGAGCAGCGAGGCGCGAAGCTGGCCGAAGCGGAAAGAAAGATCGTCACCGTTACACAGGAACGCGATCAGGCGGTCGCGCAGTTAAAGGGGGGGAAAGAATCCGAGCAACGGGTGCAAATGCTCGTCGCCGAGAACAGCGATTTGAAGAAGAAACTCGCGGACGCGGAGAAGAGCATGCGCGAGATCAGCGCGGGCAAGCCGCAGAAGGAACAGGAGCTGGTGGAGGTAAAAGGACAGCTCGAGCAGCTGCGCACCCAATTGCTTGCGAGCCAGAAGCAAAATCACGATTACGAGCTCAAGGTAGCCGATCTGCGCTCGCAGTTGGACGATATGGCGTCGCAGCTCGAAAAAGCCAAGCTCAAAGGCGCGACGAACGAGGAGACGATTCGGCTGACAAAGGAAAACGAGATGCTGCGCAACATCGTCGTGCGTGAGCGGCAGGAGGAAGCGCGTCGCGACCAGGCGAAAAAACTCCTCCTGGCCGAGTTCGATAAGTTGAGGATTAAATCCGACACGTTGAACGAGCAGATCCAGTTGCTCGCACAACCGATCACGAAATTAAGCGACCAAGAACTCGCGCTGTTGCGGCAGCCGGTGGTTTCGATTTCCGATCAAAACCCGGCCGCGATGAAGGCCAGTTTCACGTTCGCGAAGAAATCGGCCATGAACGCGGTGAACATCGCCGGATCGGAGGGCAACGCCCCGCCGGGCGCTGAAACCCAGGCCGGCCAGCCTTCAGGCGCGAACGCGAACAGTGGGTTTAATCCCGACGTGCCGGAGGAAGTGAAACCGGTCGCGCGTGAGGCGAAGCAGAATTTCGAGCAGCGCAAGTATCGCGCGGCGGAAAAGCAGTACCAGCAGATCCTGACGAAAAGCCCGAACAACCTGTATTCACTTTGCAATCTTGGCGTGGTCTACTTCCGAACCGCCCGATTCAAGGCTGCAGAGTTAACGCTCAAGAAAGCAGCCGCCGTTGCGCCGCAGGACGAATTCGCGCATACGACACTCGGCATCGTTTATTACCGGCAATCGAAATTCGACGACGCGCTCGCCGAGCTGACCAAAGCGCTCGCCATTAACCCGAAAAGCGCCACCGCGCATAATTATCTCGGCATTACCGCGAGTCAAAAGGGCTGGCAGGAAGCGGCCGAACGCGAAATCCTCGAAGCCATCGCCGATAATCCCGATTACGCCGATGCGCATTTCAATCTGGCGGTGATTTACGCGACCCAGCGTCCGCCGGCCAAAGAACTGGCGAAACAACATTACGCCAAAGCGACCCAACTCGGCACTGAGCCGGACGCTTCGCTCGAAAAGCTGCTGCACTGAGCCAACGCCAGCGGGCCCTCACCTCTCGCCACGGCGAGTTCGTCCGGTGGCGAACAGTCCTCTCTCGCTCGTAATGTGTGCGCACGACGTACGGCAAAGTCCCTCCGTTTCGGTTACTGTCATTCCGAGCGGAGTCGAGGAATCTCTTACTGCTTCCTACTGAGCAGTTGCCGCAAAACAAACGGCAAGATCCCGCCGTGTCGGTAGTAATCGACTTCGATTGGGGTGTCGATCCGCAACTTCACCGGGACGGAGCGGGATTGTCGATCTTTGCCGAGGATCTCAAGAGTGACTTCCTGACCTGGCTCGAGCGCGTCGGATAATCCCGTGACCGACAAGATCTCCGATCCCTGGAGCTCGAGTGTTTGCGCGTTTGTTCCATCATGGAACTGCAACGGCAACACGCCCATCCCAACCAGATTCGAGCGGTGGATCCGCTCAAAGCTCGCCGCGACCACGGCGCGTACGCCTAACAAACGCGTGCCCTTCGCCGCCCAATCCCGCGATGACCCCGTGCCGTACTCATGTCCCGCGATCACGACCAGCGGTACGTTCTCTTTTTGGTAGCGCATTGCTGCATCAAAGATCGACATCTGCTCGCCTGAAGTAGCGTAAGCCTCTGGCTTGCCTTCTTTTGCAAGCGGGACGCTTGCGTCACCATAGTGTTTCGTCACTCCGCCTTCGGTTCCAGGCACCATTAGATTTTTAATCCGCACATTCGCAAAGCTGCCGCGCGTCATGACCAGATCATTCCCGCGGCGCGAGCCGTAGCTGTTGAAATCCTGCGGTTGGATTCCGCGCGAAATCAGGTACTGCCCAGCCGGAGAACTCGCTTTAATAGCGCCGGCCGGCGAGATGTGATCGGTCGTTACCGTATCACCGAAAATGCCGAGCACGCGCGCGCCAACGATATTGTCGATCTTGCCGGGCTCCATCGAGAAATCTTTGAAGAAGGGCGGTTCGTGGATGTAGTCGCTCCTCTCATCCCACTGATAAACTTCGCCCGTGCTCGAGGGGATCTCGTTCCATTTCGGGTTCTGCTCGGCGAAATCGCGATAAAGTTTGCGGAAAGTTTCCGGCTTCAGCGCCGCGCGCATCGCATCGCGCACTTCTTTCAAACTCGGCCAGAGATCGCGCAGAAAAGTTTCTTTGCCGTTTTTGTCCTTCCCGATCGGTTCCTTTGAAAGATCGACATCGACCCGGCCTGCGAGCGCGAACGCGACGACCAGCGGCGGCGACATGAGAAAGTTCGCTTTGATGTTTTGGTGGACGCGCGCCTCAAAGTTGCGGTTTCCCGAAAGCACAGACGCGGCGACGAGATCGTAATTATGGATTGCTTTCTCGATATTCGGATGAAGCGGTCCGGAATTGCCGATGCAAGTCGTGCAGCCGTAGCCGACTAGATTGAAGCCGAGCTGATCGAGATATTTTTGCAGGCCGGTTTTGTCGAGATAATCGGTGACGACGCGCGAGCCGGGAGCGAGCGACGTTTTCACGGCCGGATCGATATGCAGGCCGCGTTCGACCGCTTTCTTGGCCAGCAGACCAGCGGCGAGCATCACGCTTGGATTGCTCGTGTTTGTGCAGCTGGTGATCGCCGCAATGAGGACGCTGCCGTGGCCGATCCGGCTTTCTCCGTGGTGAAAGGGGTCGGCCGTCGAATCGCTCAATTCCTTGGCTGTGTCCGGCGTCGGCCGGTTGTTTACCATCTCGGCCTTGTTGCGCTCTTCGCCCGGCTCGATGCTCGGTCCGATCTTGTCGGATGAAGGCATATCGCCATCATTCGGCGCGCTGCCGTTCAACTGCACAACGTATTTCGCTGCAAGATCGACATCCTGTTTGCCGTAGCCGCCGTCCGTCACCGGCTTTGTCAACAGCGTGCGAAACGTTTGGCCAAGTTCTGGAAGATTGATTCGATCTTGTGGACGTTTCGGCCCGGCTACGCTCGGCTGCACGTCGGCAAGATCGACATCGAGATCGACGCTGTAATCGATCTCGCCTTTGCGCGGCATGCCAAACATGTTTTGGGCGCGAAAGTAATTTTCAAACGCAGTGCATTGCTCTTCGCTGCGTCCGGTTGCACGCAAGTACGCGACCGATTCGCTGTCGATTGGGAAAAAGCCCATGGTGGCGCCGTACTCGGGCGACATGTTGCCGATCGTCGCGCGATCGGGGACGGGCAATGATGCCGCGCCTTCCCCGTAAAACTCGACAAATTTGCCGACGACTTTCTGCGCACGCAACAATTGAGTCATGTGCAAAACGAGGTCAGTCGCGGTGACGCCTTCGCGCAATTGGCCGGTCATGTGCACGCCTACGACTTCCGGCGTTAAGAAATAAACCGGCTGACCGAGCATGCCCGCTTCAGCTTCGATTCCACCTACGCCCCAGCCGACGACGCCGAGGCCCTTGATCATGGTGGTGTGCGAATCCGTTCCGACGAGCGTGTCCGGGT
>DASTDG010000212.1:0-4882 GCA_035710475.1 Chthoniobacterales bacterium
TGCTGGTCGGGCAGATTCTGTTGTCGCAAACGATTTGGAAGAAACTGCCGTGACGAAGATGTCGATCTTGCAACGTGGCATGGGCTTCCAGCCCATGTCCCATCGGCAAGATGCCGATGCCACGTTATGAGCTTTGGTGCACCAGAATGGTTTTGGGCGGTGCTGATCGTGCCGGCGCTGGTCGCGTTGTATGCGAATGCAGAGCGTCGTGCGGCGCAGCGACTGCGCGAGTTCGTATCGCCGCGTCTGCTGCCGCAACTCGCCGCGACGATCGATCGTCGTCGACGTGCCTGGCGTTTTGCACTCCAGCTATTGGGTCTAGCGCTGGCAATTGTGAGCCTGGCGCAACCGCGTTGGGGCTACTCATTTGAGGACGTAAAGCGTAAAGGACTCGACCTGCTGCTCGCGGTCGACACGTCCCGCAGCATGTTATCCAATGATGTTGCGCCGAACCGGCTGGAGCGCGTCAAACTCGCCACGCAAGACCTGATTAATCAACTGCAAGGCGACCGTGTCGGGCTCATCGCATTCGCAGGGCGCGCATTTTTGCAGGCGCCGCTGACGATCGACTATGAAGCCGCGGTCGAATCGATCAACGATCTCGACACCAAAACGATTCCCGAGGGCGGGACGAACATTTCGGAAGCAATTTCGCTCGCGACACAAACATTCGGAAAGAGCGCGACGGGAAATCGCGCTCTCATCATTTTCACCGATGGCGAGGAGCTGAGCGGCGATGCCGTGAAAACCGCGAAGAGTGCCGCGGACGCCGGCATGCATATTTTCACGATTGGCGTCGGAACGCCACAGGGCTCGCTCATCCCAATCGCCAGCGAAGGCGATGGGACTCCGTTCGTCAAAGACGCCAACGGGCAAGTGGTGAAATCGAAGCTGGATGAAAAACGTTTGCAGGAGGTCGCACAAATCGGCGGCGGACTTTATCTCCATCTCGAGAACGGGCCGCGCACGATGCAACAGCTTTACACTGATGGCTTGGCGAAGTTGAACGCCGCAGAGATGGACGTCCGTTTATCGCGCCGGCCGATCGAACGTTACGAGTGGCTCCTCGGTCTGGCGCTTCTCGCTCTCACATTGTCGATGTTGATTCCGGAGAGAAAGCGAGCGCGAGCGCAAGTCTATTCCGGGATGCCGGCGAAAGCGGCGGCGGCTGGAGCCGCTATTCTCCTTTGCTCTGGCGTAAATGGGCTTGCGTCTGTTCCCGCACTTGATGCCTATCGCGACGGAAAATTCGAAGATGCCTACCGCGAATTTCAGGAGACGCTTAAATCGCATCCGAATTCGCCGGCCGAAGACAAGCTCCAGTTCGATTCTGGCGCAGCTGCGTACAAGCTAAAGGACTACGGCAAAGCGCTGGAAGCTTTTAGCCAGGCGTTGCTTTCACCGGACGCACAGTTGCAGAGCATGAGTCATTACAATCTCGGCAACACGCTTTATCAGCGCGGCGAATCGCAGCAGAGCGATGATAAAAAATTAACCGATTGGACCAACGCTTTGCAGCATTACGAACAGACGCTCAGGCTCGAACCGCAAAACCAAGAGGCCAGGGACAATTACGAGTACGTCAAAAAGAAGATCGAAGAGCTGAAGAAAAAGAAGGAGCAACAGCCGTCGTCGTCGCCTTCACCGCCGCCGCAATCAAAACCGCAAAAGAACCAGGACCAAAACCAGCAACAACAACAGAACCAACAACAGCAATCGTCATCGCAAGATCAACAACAACAGGATCAGAACCAGCAGCAGCAACAACAACAACAAGCGCAGAACAAACCTGAAGCTGGTCAAAACCAAAAACCGGAAGACAAGCAGGACCAGGCTCAGGCGCAGAACGGGCCGCAAAAAAACCAGCAGCAGCAGTCAGGCGAAACGCCCTCCCCTTCCCCTGGAGAGGAGCAACAGCAACCGCCGAAGCCGTCAGCCGGAGAGCAGAAACAAAACCAGCCCGGCCAGATGCCGTCGCCGGGCGAGCGACAAGCAGAGGAATCCCCCACTCCTGGCGAAGGTGAAAATGAAACGCCTAGTCCGTCGCCGGGAGAAGGTGAGGGCGCGGAGGAGAGTCCTGGCCCATCTGCAACTCCAACCGAATCGCCGCAGAAGAAAATGGCGGGCGAAATCAAAGGAGCACCGGGCGAAAAACCGGAGAAGCCGCCGGACAAAGCAGCTGAGCCGGCCGACATCGACAGCGAAAAACGAGGCGAGATGAGCGAGCGACAGGCCGAAGCGCTGCTGCAATCGATGAAAGACGAGGAAGCACGCGTCCGGCTGGATGAACACCAGCGTGCACGCCGTGTCTATAACGACTGGTAAAAGGACGTTTGATGTTTGAGGTTTGATGTCTGATCCACGATGTCGATCTTGCGCCAGATCTTATTGGGCGGCTTTGTCCCGGTCGCGGTTGCACTTCACGCGTTCGCCGATTCGCCGAACGTCACGGCTGTCCTGAGCAACTCCGAAGCCGCCGTCGGCGAGATGGTGCAGTTGCAAATCAAAGTCAGTGGTTCCGGCGCGAAGCCGCCGGCCGAGATCAACATCGACGGTCTGGACATTCGTCGGACGGGCACGGAACAGCGCTACGAGATGAACAATTTCAACGTCTCGCAAAGCATAGTCTATGATTACACAATCCTGCCGACCCGCGCCGGCACGTTCAAAATCCCGCCACAACCGGTCCGTTTCGCTAATCAAACACTGCGCACACCCGAATTGACGTTGCACGTGAGCGACTCCACTGCCGGATCAGCGACGGCGCGCGCACCGCGCAGCTCCGGGTCAATCGACACGAGCAAGCTGGTTTTTGCCGAATTGATCGTGCCGAAAAAGACTGCCTATGTCGGCGAAATGGTGCCGGTCGAGATTCGACTCGGGTTTGATCCACGTGTGCGACCGAAACTGGTCGACGGTCCGGAAATCACCGGTCAGGGGTTCACCGCGCAGAAGCTCCATCAAGCGGGAGAAAACCTCGAAACGATCAACGGCAAAACCTATGACGTGGTTACGTTTAAGAGCGCCGTCGCGGCCGCGCGGCCCGGCAAATTTCAGATCGGACCGGTGACGGCAAAAGCGCAAGTATCTGTCGCGCGTCGGTCTGGTGCGCCGCGTTCGCGCTCGCCGTTCGATTTGTTCAGCCTCGATGATCCGTTTGCGGACCCATTCTTCGCCGATCCATTCGGTCGTCTCGCCGAGCGTCGCGAAGTCGATCTGCAGAGCGAGCCGGTCGAGTTCGAGGTGAAACCGCTGCCGCCGAATGCGCCGCCGGGATTCACCGGCGCGATCGGCAATTTCACGCTCAACACCGAAGCCAAGCCAACGAACGCGCAAGTCGGCGACCCCATTACGGTAAGATCGACAATCAGCGGCCGCGGCAATTTCGATCGGGTCAACGCGCCCGAGCTGCAGGATGAGCGCGGCTGGCACAAGTATCCGCCGACCGCTAGTTTCAAACACGACGACGATGTCGGCATAAGTGGAGCAAAGACGTTCGAAATGGTGATTTCACCTAACGAAAACAAGCGCGCCATCCCACCGCTTGTTTTTTCGTTCTTCGATCCGGCAAAAGAGAAATACGTTACGCTCAATAGCCAGTCGATCGCGGTGAGGATTTCGGGCGCACCAGCCCAGCCGGTTACGGCCCCAAGTACCGTCCCATCGCCGGCGCCGGCCATGACACCAGCCGCAGCGGCCGTCACCCGCGCGGCTCCGAGATCGCAGGACATTTTGTATCAACTGAATGAGCGCGGCCGCACAGCCTCCTTCACGCCGCTTTTTCTCCAGCGCGAGTTCTGGCTGGCGCAAATTGGACCGCTTATTGTGCTGCTTGGTTTCATCGCATGGCAGATTCGGCAGCGTCGCCTGGACAACCGTGAAGCACGCCGCATTGCTGCGCTGCAGCATGAATCGGCCGAACTCCTCCGCAAACTCCGGCGAAGCGATCTTTCGCCCATGGAATATTTCTCCGACGCCGCGCGCGCAGTTCGCCTCAAAACTGCGCTCGCCAAAGATGTCGATCCAAATGCCGTGGACGCAGAGATGGCGGCGTCGGTATTTGCGCTTGATGAAGCTTCCCGCGCGCAATTGCGGCGGTTATTTGAGCGCAACGACGAGCTGCGTTACAGCGGCTGGCCAAACGGCGCCGGAAGAGTGAATGGCGAAGATCGCGAGCAAGTTCTGGAGCTCCTCGAAAGTCTCCGCACATGAAAATCAGACTGATTGTCGACCTTAGCTGCGCCGTGATTTGCTTGCTGTGGGTTCGACCAACATTCGCGCAGCCGGACGCCGAGTTTAGCAAAGCGACGCAGGAGTACTCGGCAGGCCATTTTCAGGAGGCGATCAATGGATACGAGGCACTCGTCCGCTCCGGCGAGTGGAGCGCCAATCTGTTTTACAATTTCGGTAACGCCTACTTTCGCGTCGCCGATTTCGGGCACGCGATTTTGAATTACGAACGGGCGCTGGCACTCGAGCGGCATCATCCGGAGGCGGAGGCAAATTTGCGGATCGCGCGCGATCAGGCGCGCGCATTGGAGCTCGCGCCGGCTGCGATAGAGCGGGCGCTCCGTTTCGCGAGTGTCAACGAGTTCGCGATCGCGGCGGCAATCGCCTTTTGGGTTACAGCGTTTTCACTCGTCTGGCTGCTGGTTGCGCGCCGACGCGGTGCCGGCATGATTGCATTGTTGATTTTTTCGGCGTTGATCTTCGCGCTGGCGGCGTTCGCCAGTTATCAACTGGAGAACGGTGCAAAAGGCAAAGCATTAGCGATTGTAGTTGCCAATAATGTGGAGGCGCGATTGGCCACGGCCGACAGCGCGCAGACTGTTCTTGCCTTACCGCCAGGCAGCGAAATCCAAATTCTGAGCACCCGCGGAGA
>DASTDG010000213.1:0-5724 GCA_035710475.1 Chthoniobacterales bacterium
CGCGCTTCTTCCAATTCGGCGAGCGTGATTCCTTTTAATCCGCGACGCGCGGCGAGCAGCGCTGCTTCGTTGATGACGTTGGCCAGCTCGGCCCCGGAATAACCGGGCGTGCCGCGCGCGACCACGGCAAGATCGACACCTTCGGCGAGTTTCACTTTCTTGGAGTGCACGCGCAGAATTTCTTCGCGGCCTTTCACGTCGGGGAGATTGACGGTGATTTGTCGATCAAAGCGGCCCGGGCGGAGCAACGCCGGATCGAGCACATCGGGGCGATTGGTTGCGGCGATAATGATGACGCCTTCCTGCGTGTCGAAGCCGTCCATTTCGACGAGCAAGGCATTGAGCGTTTGCTCGCGCTCGTCATGGCCGCCGCCGACACCGTGACCGCGGTGACGACCGACGGCATCGATCTCGTCGATGAAAATGATGCACGGCGCCGATTTCTTGCCCTGCTCGAACATATCGCGCACCCGGCTTGCGCCGACACCGACAAACATCTCGACGAAGTCGGAGCCGCTGATGGAGAAGAATGGAACATCGGCTTCCCCGGCAATGGCGCGGGCGAGCAAGGTTTTGCCGGTACCGGGCGGTCCGACTAACAGCACACCTTTTGGAATGCGGCCGCCGAGTTTCTGGAACTTTTTCGGGTCGCGCAAAAACTCGACCAGCTCCTGCACTTCGTCCTTTGCTTCTTCGACGCCGGCAACGTCGCGGAAGGTGATCTTGTTTTTGTCACGGGCGAGCATGCGCGCTTTCGATTTGCCGAAGTTGAGCGCGCCTTTGCCGGCCATGCGGATTTGCTGGCGGAACAGGAAATAGAGAACGAGCAGGAAGAGCGCGATCGGCAGAAAACCGGCCACGGTCTGGGCGATTACGTTCGACTCGGTCTTGATCGCCGGCTGAATGCCGGCGGCGTTGAGTTTGTCCTGCAGGTTGTTGGTGAAATTGAGATAGATCGTGGTGCGGAACTTGACTGGCTGGGCCGGCTGCGAGCCGACGCTTTGCCGCAGGTAATAACCGCTCAAGGCCTGGGTGGCGCGGCCTTCCTCGACGATGAGCGTGAGCGGGAAATTCTTGTCGTTAACGATCTGTTTGTTCTCGAGCAATTCAAGGAACCGGTTGTAAGGGACTTCTTCGACCGGCTGCATGCCGCCGCGGTAAAAGAGCATGGCCAACCCGATGAACGCGAAGGCGATGACGATGAGGATGACGCCGCGCCAGTTGAAATTCGGCTCGTTGCCGCGGGACTTGTTTTCCCGGTTAGAATTACGGTCGGATGAGGCCATGAGGGGCGCTGACTATTCGGAAGCGGAGGTTACCATGGTCGCTTTAGCAATGCAAAAGAGCAGGAGGTGGGCCGAGGACCAGAAGTGGATCAGTGAACGGTGATCAGCCATCATAAGATCGACAATTGCGACGGTTGGCGCGTTGAAAGCTTTGCCCGTTACGGGTAACGTGCCCCTCGTAAAAACCTAGATGACGGAATTGGTCTCAACAGTCGCGGACAAGATCGACCGCGCGGTGCAGAAGGTTACGCCGTTCGCGTACCGCTTTCGGCGGCGCGGGCGGCGCTTGATGCGGCGGGCGTTGCGCAAGCCACGGAGCGTATCGGAGGGACCGAACCTTCTGCCGTTGCTCATCCAGGTGCTGGCCAGTTTCACGAAAGCGGACGGCGTTCTGCTCGAAGAAGAGATCGACTCCTCGTTAGGCTTTCTGCGTTATGATTATCCGGAAGCGGTCTACTCGGAGCTGCGTGAGCTGTTCCGGCAAGCACTTTACGAGCAGCAGGACCTGGCGGCGATGGCGCAAAAGCTCGGCGCGCAATTGAGCACCGACCGCAAGATCATGCTCGGCGTGCAGCTCTATGACCTGATCTCGCAGGCCGGGCTGAAGCAGGAACAGGTCGTGCAGTTTTACTCGTTCATGTCGCAGCTCGGCATGGCGGCGCAGGCGATTGACATCGTTTATCAGTTGAACGCGTCGGAGGATTCCGATCCGGCGATTTACCAGCGCGGCGCGTCGCCGCTGGAATCGCTCTCCTTCGCCGCGAATGGCAAAGCCGACGTGACGCTACGGACGCTCGCGGGCAACGACCGACTGCTCGCGTTCCGTTATCACGATTTGATTCTGCTGAAGAATTACAGCACACAGAACGTCTCGGTCCGCGGGCGACCACTCGTGCGCGGGGGGTTCTGCCGAATTTATCCCGGTCAACGGATTCTCGTCGGCGACCAAGTGCTGACTTATCAGGATCTGGCGACGTATTTCAACGCGAAGAAGAACGTGTCGATGCCGCACGTGTTCGTGCGCGTAAACAAGGACGCGGACGAAGTGGCGCTGGAGCGGGCGCGCAGCCGTGAGAGCGCGCTTGAGATCACGTTTGGCTTGAAAGTGCGGGTGAAAGCGTTGCGCGACGTCGACGCGGTGTTGAACGAGACGAAGCTTAACGCCGGTACGCAGGTAGAGGCGACGCTCGAGGACAAGATCCTTTTCCACAACGACAGCGAGATGGACCTGAGCGACCTGCGCCGGCGCGCGCGTGCTCTCGGTGGCCGGTTTCAGCTCAAAGCGTCGAAGTCGGAATATCTGGTGTCGAACAATCCGAGCCGGCTTGAAGCGGACGACATTCTACTGTCGCCGGGCACAAGCGGCGATGTGCTCCTGAAAATCTTTTGTGATTACGATAAGCGCGTCGGGCAACTGCAAGTGCTCGAAGCCGACCGGCCGATCATGGTTGGCGAGGTGCCGGTAAGATCGACATCTACGTTGCACGACGGCGACACCATCCGGATCGACATCGGTCAGGTGCTGCGGTGCAATTTTTCTGAGCGCATCCTTGAAGAAGAGCGTAACATCATCCGCACGCTCGAAGTCAAGGAGGTGACGCACCGGTTCCCCGGCGGCGAGACGGCGCTCGATGGCATCTCGTTCAACGTCACGCGTGGCGAGCTGGTGTGTGTGATGGGCGCAAGCGGCTCAGGCAAAAGCACATTGCTCCGCGTGTTGGCCGGGCAACTTCAACCGACCAACGGTGAAGTCATCGTGAACGGGCAGTCGCTCTATGCAAATCTCGACACGCTCAAGCGCTACCTCAGTTATATCCCGCAGGAAGACGCGTTCGACGAGCATCTGACGATAGGCGAAAACCTCCAGTTCGCGGCGGCGATTCGCTCGCCGCATTTGTCCCGACGCGACCGGATGCGGCGGTTGGAAGGCAAACTGATCGAGCTCGGCCTCGGCGAACGGCGCGACGCGATCGTCGGCAGCGTGTTGAAAAAGACCTTGAGCGGCGGCGAACGGAAACGCCTCAACATTGGGCTCGATATGATCGGCATGTCGGACGTTTACCTGTTCGACGAGCCGACCTCCGGCCTCTCGTCGAAAGATTCCGAGCACGTCCTGGAGATCATCCGCGGGATGGCGCACAACAAGATCATCATCGTCACGATCCATCAGCCGAGCTCGAAGCTGTTCCAGATGTTTCACAAGGCGATCCTGCTCGACAAGGGCGGGCAGCTCGTCTTTTTCGGCACGCCTAACGACATGTTGCGCTATTTCGCCGAAGCCGAACATCAACATCAGTTCGGCGCCGAGCTTGGCGCGTGTCCGTCGTGCGGTACGACGCGACCGGAATTTATTTTCGACGTGCTCGAGACGCCGCTGCGCGACCTGAGCGGCGACATCATTTACGAGGAGAACGCCAAGGGCCAGCTCGTCCCGGCGCGGCGGTATTCGCCTGAATTCTGGCGCGACAAATACGAAGCCTTCCGCCTGATCCAGGACGTCAAACAAGTTTCGATGCGCAAAGAACCGGTCGCACCATTGCCGCCAGCGCCGGCGCAGAAAAAACGGCTGCCGTTTCGCTGGCACGACGAGTGGACGCAGTTCCGCACGCTGTTGCGCCGCGCGTTCATGAGCAAGCTGCGCAACCGCGCGAACGTCGTTATCACCGTCGGCGTCGCGCCGATCCTGGCATTGCTCATTGGCACGATTTTGCGCTATTCCGACAGCGGGAAATACGATTTCGCATCGGCCTACCATATCCCGACGTTTCTGTTCCTGGCGCTGATTGTCGCGATGTTCCTCGGCCTAACGAACAGCGCGGACGACATCATCCGCGACCGCGCCATCTTGCAACGCGAGCGCAATCTCGACGTGCGGATGCCCTATTACGTGATCTCGAAAACGCTCACGCTGGGGATTTTCGCGCTGATTCAATCGGTCCTCTTCGTGTTGATCGGCAACTACATCCTCGAGATCCGCGGGATGTTTTGGCTCGATCTTGGGATCATGTTCATGACAGCGATGGGCGGCGTGTCGCTCGGGCTGATTGTTTCCTCGCTCGTGGCGGACCCGAAAACGGCGGCCAACATCGTCCCGCTGGTGCTGATTCCGCAGATCATCATGGGCGGCGCGCTCATCAAGTATGAGGACATGAATCGCAACCTGGCGTTGCTCTATTCGCTGACCCACTGGTTTAGCGAGCACCCGAGCCAGGAGCAGACGAAAAAAATGGCGAGCAAACTGGAGGTGCCGTTGATCTGTCAGTTCATCGCCATGCGCTGGTCCTACGAAGAGATGATCGTCGCGCACGCCAAGCTCAACCCACTAACGCGCCGCCAGGATGAGGCAAACGAGCAGATTCAAGAGCTGGCGCCAAAGATGAAGACGGCCGAGGAACACAAGCGGCTGGACGATTTGAAGGACGTGTTGGCCGTGCTTTCAGGCCTGCAGGGACATTTCGCTGACGAGATCGATCATTACCTCAAACTCACCGACCCGGTGCTGCGTGGTCAACAGCCGTTTAACCGCGACCTGTTCAAAAACGCTACTGGTCCGATCACCGCCGAACAGCTCTACGTCAACCAGAAGATTTCCGACCTCATCTCAAACGCGGAGATGGAGCAGAGCGACTATCGTCGCGGCACGCGGCCGAACGTTTTCTTCGGCGCGCAGAAGCATTACCTCGGACTGCACGTCAGCGTCTTTGCCTTTAACACAATCGTGCTGATCGCCTCCACGCTCGCCTTGCTGATCTTGCTGGACTGGATCTTGCGGCGACAGCTGGAAGTTCGCAGAACGTAGCCGTCGCGCCGGCGCAAGATCGACAATATGGCCAAGCCTCCATTTACGCTGGGCGTGGTGGGCCACTTTGGACTCGCGGTGCGTGATCCGAAGAAGAGCGCACGGTGGTGGCAGCGCGTAATCGGGTTGCGCAAAGAATTCGAGTTCGAAAACGGCGTCGCGGTCGGCAACGACAACGTCACGATCGCGCTCTTCAAAGGCAAACCTTCACCGGAAACGATCGACCACATGTCGTTTCATCTGCCGAACATGTCGATCTTGCGCGAAGCGCTGGCGCATTTGAAAAGGCACAAAGTCGACATGGAAGATCCCGGCGACGAGATTGGCCCGGAGGCGCCGGGTTCGCCACACATGGGCCTCTGGTTTCACGATCCCGATGGCTATCGTTGGGAACTTAGTGTCCAGGGCGGCGCCAAGTAAATGTATTCAGTCGAAGCCGATAAATCAAAACGCCTGATTGTCATCAGCGCGAGCGGTCACGTGGCAAAAGACCAACTGAAAGCAGCGGCCGCTAAGGTCGCGCTGTTGGTAAAGGATTTCGCGCCGGGCTTCTCCGCACTCACCGATTTCCGCTGGATGGAATCGATGGACTCATCCGGCGCGCCGCACATCGCCGAGATCATGGACACGCTTGCGCAG
>DASTDG010000214.1:0-4156 GCA_035710475.1 Chthoniobacterales bacterium
AAGCCGTCGGTCGAGAGTTGAGCGGAAAGCACTGGTTTCCTTCCCAACCCTCAACCAACGGCTCTCACTTTTCGAAAGAACTATTCGCGCAATTCCGCGCCGAGTTCACGCCGCAAACGCTCACGAATCTTCGCATGCGTCGCGGTCACTTCCTCGTGTGTCAGTGTGCGACCCGCGTGCCGATATGTCAATCTATAAGCGAGCGACTTGCGTCCCTCACCCACTTCGCTGCCGCTGAACAGATCGAACAACTCGACGGTGGCCAACAATGGTTCCTTTGGATTTTCAATCACGCGCAGGACCTCCGCATGCGAAGTCATTTCCGGAACAATCATCGCGATGTCGCGCGTGATGGTTGGGAAACGGTCGAGCTCGCGAAACTTTGTCGCGGCTTCGCGCGTGTTAAAAAGAAGATCGGCGTGGAGTTCAGCGATGAGAATTGCGCCAGCGTGGATCGTTTTCGTCGCCGAAAGTTGTCCGGCAAACCCAATCATTCGGTCGGCGCAGCAAACTTCTGCGGCGGGCGCGAGGTCCGGATAAGTTGCCTTGCGAAAAGACAGTTCCGGGACAACCGAATTCAGCGCGCCCTTGAGATCGAACAAATCGAGAGGCCGCTTGTTCGGAGATCGCCAATCCGATTGGGTCGATAAGTCGCCCCAGAGCAGAATGGCAAGGTGCCGTTCTTCTTTTCCGGACGGCGGAATGAACGCGCGGCCGAGTTCAAAGATGACAACCTTCTCCGCTCCGGCTCGAATGTTTCGTTCGAGCACTCCGAGCAAGCTGCTGATCAAGCTCGGCCGGAGCGCGACATGGTCTTCGCTCAACGGGTTGCGCAGATCAACGGCATTGTCGCTGAAAGCCGGAGCGTACCTCGGAATCAATTTCGACGTGCGCGCTTCCGAAAGTCCGTGTGTCGCCAGGCGCTCACGCAGCCGCGCTTCCCAATCGTACTCGCGGTCGGCGGGGGTTGCTGCCGTGAACCGGCTCCGGTCCGTTCCGATGATCCTCTCGACGCCATAGGCGCGGATCACTTCCTCGATTAGATCGACATCCCGCTGCAAATCGCGTCGATAACTCGGAATCGACCATGTCGATCTTCCACTCGTGCGCCTGCTCTTGCTCCTACACAGCCCGAACCGCTTCAAGATTTCATCGACCTGTTTCGGCTCGATCTGAATGCCGACTAGCTGGTCGCATTTCGAATAGCTCAGCGAGACATCTGCCGGATTTTCAGGCAGCTCGCCCGCGACGCGAACTTCTTTGGCCGGAGTTCCTCCCGCGATTTCGCGAATCAGCTCAGTCGCGCGTTCCGAAGCGCGCAACACCATTTCGGGATCGACACCGCGCTCGAAACGGTAGCTCGCGTCGCTTGGTAGATTCAATTCGCGCGCCGCTCGGCGGATACTCGCCGGCAAAAAGTACGCGCTCTCGAGCAAAATGTTCTGGGTCGACTCGGTGACGCCGGTCTCGTCGCCGCCCATTACTCCGGCGATGCCGACGGCGCGCTCTTCATCCGCGACGACGAGATGATTTCGGCCTAACGAGTAGGTCTTGCCGTCGAGCGCGAGAAACTTCTCGCCGCCGCGCGCGAGACGCACGTTGATGCCGCCGCGCATCCTGCCGGCATCGAACGCATGCGTCGGCTGTCCAAGCTCAAGCATCACGTAATTCGAGATATCGACGATGTTGTTAATCGAGCGAATCCCGACGCTCTCGATTTTTGCGCGTAACCACTCGGGACTGGACCCAACTTTGACCTTGTCGATCTTGCGTATAGAGAAAAACGGACACTCATAGCCTGCCGCGATGGTGACGCCGCTTTCTGTAGCGGCCGCCGTCCTCGGCGGCAGAGATGCACGCAATTTCTTTCCGGAGAGCGCCGCGATCTCGCGAGCGAGTCCGTAATGGCTCAACAAATCGCCCCGGTTTGGCGTGGTTTCGACGTCCAGAATCGTGTCGTTCGGAAAAACATCGGCAATCGCCACGCCGATCTTTGCTTCCGGCGACAAAATCAGAAGCCCGGAAGCATCATCGCCGAGTCCGAGCTCTTTCGCGCTGCAAAGCATTCCTTCGCTCTCGACGCCCCGCAGTTCGCTTTTGCGAATCTCCAGTCCATTCGGCAGCTTCGCGCCGGGCAGCGCGAGCGGTACTTTGTCGCCGACCTTGTAATTGGTCGCGCCGCAAACGATCTGGCGCGTCGTGCCGCTGGCATCAACCACTTCGCAGACCGTGAGCCGGTCCGCGTTCGGGTGCCGCGACGAGGCGGTGATTTGCGCGACGATGACTTTGTCGATGTTCGCGCCGCGGTGCTCGATGTTTTTTGTTTCCACGCCGGCGCGCGTCAGCAACTCAGCGACCTCATCGGCACTGTCGGGAACATCGACAAATTCGCGAAGCCAGTTGACGGAGAACTTCATGTGGAGATGGTAGCGCGCGCGTCTCGCGCGCGGCGCTCGGTGTCCCGCCGAGCGCAACTTACTGAAGATGTTCGCCGCGAGACGCGGCGAACCGCGGACGAGACGCCCGCGCTACCCTTCTGGTGCGAGTGGCTCATGCGAATTGTTTCAGAAAGCGCAGATCGTTTTGTGCGAAAAGGCGAATGTCGGGAATGTCGAACAAAATCATTGCCAGCCGATCCATACCGAGGCCGAACGCGAAACCGCTCCACTTGTCCGGGTCGTAGGCGTCGTCCCCGCGCTCCGTGTTCACTTGCTCAAATACAGCTGGATGCACCATGCCGCAGCCGGCGACTTCAATCCATTGTTCGCCGCTCTTGAGCGCTTTCGACCTCACATAAACTTCGAAGCTCGGCTCGGTGAAAGGAAAATAGTGCGGCAAAAAACGCACGGCCGTGTCGCTGCCGAAAAGTTCGCGCATGAAAAATTCCAGCGTGCCCTTCAAATCAGCAATACTCACGTTGTCATCGACATAGAGACCTTCGATCTGGTGAAACTGGGCGCTGTGCGTCGCGTCCACTTCGTCGCGGCGATATGCTGCGCCGGGGGCGATCACGCGGATGGGCGGAGGGGCAGTTTGCATCGCGCGGATCTGGACGGTCGAGGTGTGGGTGCGGAGCAATCGACCGTCGGGCAGATAGAATGTGTCCTGCTCGTTGCGCGCGGGGTGGTCAGGCGGCGTGTTCAGTGCGTCGAAGCAATGCCATTCGTCTTCGATATCGGGCCCCTCGGCGAGCGCGAAGCCCATGCGTCGGAATATTGCGATTGATCGATCGAGCATTTGCGTAAGCGGATGCAGCGAGCCGCGCTCGTGCGGCGTGCCCGGAAGTGAGATGTCGATTTTCGCAAGCGCATCGGATTCTTTGTCGGCGCGAAATGTTTCGGCTCGCCGTTGGAGGGCGCCACTGACAGTAGTCCGGACATCGTTGAGCAATTTGCCGATGGCCGGTTTCTCCTCTGCCGGGAGCGATTTCAGCTGCTCGCCCCAGGCGGAGATGCTGCCGGTTTTGCCGAGGTACTTTACGCGCGCGGCTTCGAGCGCCTGCTCGTTAGGCGCGGACTCGATCTCGCGCAGTGCGTCGGCGCGGAGGTGCTCGAGCGGATGAAGCATGGCGGAATCGTGAATCGTTAAATCGTTACATCGTTAAATCGGAAAATCGATTCACGATTCACGAATTACGATTCAACGAATCACGCCGCCTTGTCTTTCGACTTCGCCTTGTCGGCGAGGGCGGTTTTCGCTTGATCGACAATCGACTTGAATGCCGGTTCGTCAGTGACGGCCAGGTCGGCCAGAATCTTGCGATCAAGTCCGATGCCGGCGGCTTTAAGACCTTCCGCGAAACGGGAATAAGTAAGGCCGCTCGCGCGCGCGGCGGCGTTGAGGCGCTGGATCCAGAGATAACGGAAGGTGCGCTTCCGCGTCTTGCGGTCGCGGTAGGCCCAGTACTGGCCTTTCATGGTCGCGTCTTTGGCATAGCGGAACAGTTTCGAGCGGCGACCGCGATAACCTTTCGCCTTTGCGATGACGCGTTTGCGCCGTGCGCGACTGGCCGGTGCATTAGTAGCTCTGGGCATGTTTTCCTGCCCCGCGTTGGCGAGGCCTCCTCTTTCAGCGAGTCGTTAATTGTCGTTGTCGATCTTCCAACCCCACTCGCTGATTGGTCCCCGATGCAGGACAGGCGGAAGATCGTTACCGG
>DASTDG010000215.1:0-2745 GCA_035710475.1 Chthoniobacterales bacterium
CCGCGATGCGGCGATCGAGAAGTTCGCGCGCGTGTTGTTGCGCCGTTATGGCGTGGTGTTTCGCCGTTTGCTGGAGCGCGAGAGTTTGGATGTGAGTTGGTACGAGCTCGGCCGGGTTTATCGTCGCCTGGAAGCGCGCGGTGAAATCCGCGGCGGGTATTTTGTCGGCGGCGTCAGTGGCGAACAATTCGCCTTGCCAGAAGCGATTGGTTTGCTGCGCTCCATTCGCAAAGCTGCGCCGGGCGAGGAACTGGTCACACTCAGCGCGGCGGACCCGCTCAATTTGTTAGGCATTTTGACGGCCGGCCAGCGGGTCGCGGCGTTCACGGCCAATCGGATTTTGTTCCGCGGCGGAATTCCGGCCGCGGCACTGGAAGCCGGCGAGATTCGGAAACTGTCGGATGATTCTGTTTCCGATTCAGAGATCGAAAGGGCGCTCAAAGTCGGAAAGCTGCGGCCTTCACTGCGGCCGTACTACAAGTAACCGCGCGCCAGGCGCGGTCGTCCAGAGCCGCGGAGACGGCGAGGGACCTCACCAACTCGCTGTTGAGCACACAATGTAGGCAGCGTGATCGAGACCAGCTTTTGTGAGGTCCTTCGCTCCGCTCAGGATGACAGGTGGATTATTTCTTAACAACCTCGGCGTTCTCGAGCATGACCATGCCGCCGCGCTCGGCGACTTTGCCCTTGATCGTGACGGTTTTGCCGCACGAATCAGCCAGCTCATCATTGATCGGTTTGTGTTCGCCAACGACGAGATAGGCCTTGCCGTTCTGAACCACGCCGACCGGGCCGCCGCCCTTGATACACTTGTTGCCGCAGGCGGCATGTTTGTCGCCAGTTGCGCCGTGATCGATGTAGCACATCAGGTCAACCACTTCGCCGGTGACGGTTTTTTCCGCTGCCGCGGTCAGATCCTGTTTTCCGTGCTCGTGCTCCTGCGCAACGGCCAGCGGAGAAACTGCCAGTGCCGCGATGAACGTCGCAGCGACAGCGATTTTCAAGACAGTCGGTTTATTTGATGACGTAAACATAAGCGAATCTCTGCCGATTCTCGGAGTGGTCAATTGTAGCTGCCGCCGTCTCTGGCGGCAGATGACGGTTATTTTCGCTTCTCAATCAGGTCGGCGAATTGGGAAAAGAAATACGACGCATCGTGCGGACCGGGCGCGGCTTCGGGATGATACTGCACGCTGAAGATCGGCACATCCTTGTGCCGCATGCCCTCGACGGTGCCGTCGTTCAAATTCACATGCGTCACCTCGACTTGACGCGGTAACGTGTTCGGATCGACGGCGAAGCCGTGGTTTTGCGCCGTGATTGCGACTTTACCGCTTTGCAGATCTTTGACCGGCTGGTTCGCGCCGCGATGGCCGAATTTCAATTTGAATGTCGATCCGCCGAAGGCGAAGCCGAGGATTTGATGGCCGAGACAAATGCCGAAGATCGGCTTTTTGCCTAACAAATCGTGCACTGCTTTATGCGCGTAGGGTAGCGCCGCCGGGTCACCCGGGCCGTTCGACAGAAAGATGCCGTCGGGATTGAGCGCGAGCACTTCGTCAGCGGTTGTCGTGGCGGGCACGACCGTAACGCTGAAGCCTTTCTGGCGAAGCAACCGCAGAATATTCTGCTTAATCCCGTAATCGTAAGCGACGATGCGAAAGTGCACCGGCGGAAGCTTGGGTTTGTTGTCGCCGTTTCCGTTCACTATCGTCCACGGCTGACTCAACTTGTCCTCGGGATCCCACTGGTAAACTGCCGGGGTCGAAACTTCGCGGACATAATCCATCCCGACGACACCTTCTCCGTCGACCGCGCGCTGAACCGCTTCTTCGATCGACATCTTCTCAGTCGTTAGGCAAGCTTTCATCGCGCCGCGCGTGCGCAGGTGCCGCGTGAGTGCACGCGTGTCGATTCCCTGCACACCGGGGATCTCCCATTTGCGCAAGTACTCATCGAGCGACATCTCGGCGCGCCAGTTGCTCGGCGCTTCGCTCAATTCTTCGATGACGAATCCGCGCACATGCGGCGATTGGCTTTCCTGGTCGAGCGAGTTGATACCGTAATTGCCGATGAGCGGATACGTCATCGCCACGATTTGGCCGCGGTATGAGGGATCGGTCAGCACCTCCTGATAACCGGTCATCGCCGTGTTGAAGCAAATCTCGCCGACGCGCGTGCCGGTCGCGCCAAATGACTCGCCTTCGAAGTATCTTCCGTCTTCGAGGGCGAGGATTGCGCGCATGCTGGAACGGATTGTCGATCTTGTCTCGACATTTTCAAACTCAGACGCGGGTGCCCACCGTTCCGAGATCGTGGATCGAGATTCGAGATTCGGAGTTCGCTGATGTAACGAATCAACGATTTAACGAATCACGAAAAAACCCGGATCGAGGATTCGATCCGGGTTTTTTAAATCTTACCCCGCTGGTGCCGTTTAGGCGGATCACCCGTTCCCTTTCGGTAAACGGTGGACGACCGTCGCGACAGATTCTGACTTCCAATCAAGGCATGTCATCTCCGACGCAGACCCAGCCTCCTGATTCGTCAACTATCGGTTCGGGGATGTCGCCTGGTATCTCGAACATCGCAGGGTAAATTTGAAAGCCGTCGGTCGAGAGTTGAGCGGAAAGCACTGGTTTCCTTCCCAACCCTCAACCAACGGCTCTCACTTTTCGAAAGAACTATTCGCGCAATTCCGCGCCGAGTTCACGCCGCAAACGCTCACGAATCTTCGCATGCGTC
>DASTDG010000216.1:0-10363 GCA_035710475.1 Chthoniobacterales bacterium
TTTTCGCCGGAGCGACAGACGCGCGTTGAGATCGGTTCGGATAACCTCATCCGCGAGCATTGTACCATTCATCGCGGCAGCGCGGACGGGACCGCCACGAAAATCGGCAGCAACAATTTTCTCATGGCGGGCGCGCACGTCGGCCATAACTGTGAAATTGAAAACAATGTCATTATCGCCAACAACTGTCTGCTCGGCGGCTATGTGCGCGTGGACGATGGCGCGTTTCTCGGCGGCGGCTGCGTGTTCCATCAACACATGCACGTTGGACGGCTCGCGATTGCGCAGGGTGGCTCGGCGTTCAGCAAAGACATTCCGCCCTTCGTTGTCGCAGCGGAGCGCAACTATGTCTTTGGATTGAACGTGGTCGGTCTGCGGCGTGCCGGCTTCAGCGCGCAAGATCGCACTGAAATTAAGGCTGCCTTTAAACTCCTTTACACGAGCGGATTCAACATCTCGCAGGCGCTGGAAGAAGCCGCGACCATGAATTTCGGCAGCGCGGGTCGCGAATTCTTCGAATTTGTCGCGAACGCGAGGAAACGCGGGATTTGTCCCTTAAAGCGCGGCGGTGACGAGGAGATGTCGATCTAACCAGATTTGTCCGGCGTCTCACAGAGACGCGCCTACAGCAGGCCGAGCAACGCGAGCATGCGGCCGGTTTTTCCCTTTTCCGCGCGGTAGGAGTAGTAGCGGTCGAGGTCGCAGGCCGTGCAGACGCCGCTGTCGTGAATCTGCTGAACACCGGCCGCGCGGCATTGCTCGATAATGGCGGCGGCAAAATCGACTTCGTAATGCGGTGGACGAATACAGGGACTCAGTTGCACGACTAGCTGAGCGGGGTCAGATCCAAAGCAGTGGCGCATTTCGCTAATCGCTTTGATCACGATCTCCAACGCCGTGCCTTTCTTTCCCGAGTGGACGAGGCCAATCGCCGGCGTTTTCCGATCCACAATGTAAACGGCACAGCAGTCGGCGACGTGGATGCCGAGGACAACGTCGTGCCGGTTTGTGATGAGCCCGTCGCAGCCAGCGAGCTCCGTATCGCTGCCAATCGCAAGATCGACAAGTGTGATCCGATCGCCATGAATTTGTTCCGCGGTCGCGAGCGGCACAGTGCCGAAGCCGAGCTCGCGCCGAAATTTTCGGTGCGCGGCTTCAAGGTGCTCGAGCGCCTTGAGCTTGTCGTGCGAGACGTCGATTCCCGGTATCCGCGTGATAAACGCGCTTCTGCAAATACCGATGCGGTCGAGCGCCGGAAAATGGTCGATGGTCGGTTCCACTCCCGAAGCTGCGCGCGCCGTCTGCGAACTGACCTGCTCGATTATTTACCGCTCGGCTGGGATGACATCGGCGTAACCGGAATCGATTCCAACCCGGTGCGACGCTTCGGTTTGCCGCGCGCATCGACGTCGCTGCCCGTGTAGTAAGTGCGCGATTGCGTCGCGCGCGGTGCGATGCCGCTGAATGCCTCCGTGTAGGTGGCTTGGGCGCCGGTGACGCGATTAAACTCGGCGAGGGAAGAGTCATAGCCGAAGAGCGCTTGCAGGCGGGTCGATTCCGCCTGGGTCAGTTGCACCTGGGCATTGAGCACGTCCAACTGCGTCCCAGCACCCGCATCGAGGCGCGCCTTCGCGAGGCGCAATGCTTCCGTCGCTTGTTCGACCGTCTTTTCCGTTGCCTGAATCAGCTCGCGGTTCTGCTGCAGGTTCGAGTAAGCCTGCTGGACTTCCAGTTCAACCTGGCGCACATCGTCGTCGTAGGTGATCTCCGCTTCGGAAAGGAGCGCCCGCTGCTGCTTGTAGTTGCCGTAAGTCGCGCCGCTATCCCAGACCGCCCAGTTGCCGACCAAGCCGAATACCCAGCCTTGGCGAATCTCATCCCAGCTCGTCGTCAAAGGCGAACTGAATACGTCGTACCCGCCGGTGGTGTTGAAATTCGGCAAAAAACCGCCGAGCGCGACGTGGACTTGTTCAATTTGGTTCAGCACGGCGGCGCGTTGACGCTTCAGGAATGGCCGGCGCTGTTTGCCGAGCTCGATCGCATCCGCCAGCCCGAGCGGCTGTGCGATGTATTGCATCTCGCCTTCGGCTTCGAGCGGCGGATTTTCTCCGCGTCGGGGAATAAAGTCGAGCCCGAGCGTCTTAGCGAGCTGCAATTGCGAGATGCGGTAATTGTTTCGGGCTGCGATCAAATTCGGGATCTGGTTCGACAAGGCAACCTGCGCCTGCAAGACATTGAAGCGTGGCACGGTCCCGGCCTCAAATCGGTTTTGCTGGTCCTTGAGCTGACTCTCGAGCAGGCGCACCGATTCCTCCTGCACACCGATGAGCGCCTTGTTCAATATGATCTGGTAGAACTGTGTCTTGGTCGTGGCGATGACTTGATCGACGATGTCGCGGAACCCGAAGTAAGCGTTGTCGCGCTGGAAAAACGTGCCACGAATCGAGCGGAAAGTGCTGTAGTTGAAGAACAGCTGAGTCCCAGTAATGCGGATCGCATAGGAAGTGTCTGTCCCACCGGGGACACCGCCACCAACTCCTCCGCTAGCTGCGAACCCTGACGAGCCAAGCGCCGGATCAGTCCAGTTGAGATTCGCAGTCGGTGCGACGCGCGGCAGCGCCTCCGCGCCAATCTGCAGAATTACGCCTTTGCTTCGTTCGATCTCCTGTTTGGCATTGAGGATTGAGGGATTCTGCTTGAGCGCGGTGAGAATCGCCCGGTCCAGCGTGAATGTTGGCGGATCAGTGTGGGAACCCTGCGTCCCGCTGCCACGTGCGCCGCCGGTGCTGACGCCGCCAAGCGACAACGGGCTCGCTGCAGTGACGCCAACGAATAGGCTGAGGACGCAAAAAGTTTTTCGCATAGAATCAGAGTACCGAGAATTGGATGCGCGAAAATTAGCGGCCGGATTCAAGCGGCAACGCTTTCGCTTTCTCTGATAGCACTGCAGTCGATGGGAGAACAGTCATTTCGACTGGCAGTAATCGTAAATTTTACTGTAGATATGGAGCCAACTCTTCTGTTCGTCCGGTGTGAGGTGCCCCATGAGCTTCATTAAATTGCCCACCATCTCTTCGCGAATGCGCCTGACCAAGGCCGAACCCTTCGGCGTGATGCACACCATCACTTTGCGCCGGTCCTCGCGTGCGACCGAGCGCACCACGTAGCCGAGATTTTCCAGCCGCGCCACCAACCCGCTCGCCGCCGCAGTCGTATGCCCCATCTTTTGCGCAATCGCTGACATTGTGAGCACTTCCTTTTGGTCGAGATAAGCGAGCAGGAAAAACTGCGGAAAGGAAACGTTGCCCGGAGCCAGCTCCTTGCACAGATGCAGCACGAAACAACGCTGCATCTCGAGCACGATGTGCGACAGCCGCTCAGCATCCGCGCGAATCTGCTCATTTTCCTCACGTGCGCGTGGGCTGGCGGCCAAAGTGCTCAAAGTGCGTAAATGGTAAGATGCGGCGGCACGCTGGTCAACCGACCATGACCGCCGTATCCGGCTCAATCCCAAATCTCTAGGTCAACCGTCGCGCCCCTGGCAACGGCTGCCGCGACCGGCAGCCGCAGCAGCGCATTCGATTGGCTCAAACCAAACAGCGCGTGCGATTCCTGACGGCCGACCGGCGCGAAGTTACCGTGTTCGAGCTTGCCGCGAATGTAATGAACGCGGTCGCTCTCATTCGCAAGATCGACAACCAACGTCGCCCGCGTCGTTGGCAGTTCCAGATCGCCCGCGCCCATTAATTTCAGGATCGCCGGCCTAACGAATTTTAAAAACGTGATAAACGCCGATACCGGGTTTCCCGGCAGACCGAACACGAGACAGTTCTCAAGCCGGCCGAACAAAAACGGCTTACCCGGCTTAATTGCCACGCGCCAGATGTCGATCTGCGCGCCGAGATCACGCAAGCTTTGTTGCACCAGATCGTGTTTACCGACCGAAACGCCACCGCTCACAATGAAGACTTGGTATTTGGTCGCTGCGTGAAATGCCTCGCGCAAGGCTGTGGCGTCATCGGTACAGTGCTGCGTCAGCATCAACTTCGCGCCACAACGCTGCAGCAATGAGCCCAGCAGTACTGAATTGCTTTCGTAAATCTGACCGGCCTCGAGTTTGTCCCCCGGGCGCGCCAATTCATCACCGGTCGAAATAATCGCGGCCTGAACTTCGCCGCCGACGACAATCTCGGCCAGGCCTTGTGAGGCTAGCAAACCAAGCGTAACCGCGCGAACTCGCTCGCCCCCTCTGATGACCTTCTGCCCTTCACCCAGATCGCAGCCACGGCGCCGGACAAATTCGCCGGAAGTAATGTGGACGTTCACAACAACCTCGTTACCGTCAGCCGTGACGTCCTCCTGCATTACCACTGCATCTGCGCCCTGCGGCAAGGGGGCTCCGGTAAAAATGCGAACGGCTTCGCCAGCCGCTACCCGAAGATGTCGATCAAAGCCGGCCGGCTGTTCGGCGATGACGCGCAACCGTGACCCGGGCGCGCAGTCGCTTGCCATGACCGCGTAACCGTCCATCGCCGAGTTATCGAACAGTGGCAGTGGCACGCGCGCGAAATAATCTTGCCCGGCAAAACAATCCAGCCCTCGTAAGATCGACAATCGGCGCGTCGATAATGGTCGAACGCTGTCGAGAATCGTCGCGCGCGCTTTTTCCTCGCTAGTCATGCCAAACTGTAGCGGCGATCTCTGATCGTTGCACCGATTCCTCCGTCAGAATACAGCCGCGACAAAGTGGGAATGGACAATTGGCAATCAACAATTCCGCGGCATATTCTCGGCTCGAGCTTTTGGTGAGGTGGCTGAGTGGTTGAAAGCAGAGCTTTGCTAAAGCTCCGTGCCTCAAAAGGGCACCGAGGGTTCGAATCCCTCCCTCACCGCCATGTCTGGTGCCCCCTCAACTCCCCTTCTTCTGCGCCACGTTTTGATCTAAGAGCAAGGTTTGTCTGAGATTTTGGCAGGATGCTCGTCAATCCTCATCAGCGTCTTTCGACGCCGGGCTGTTACCTGGCAGCGACGCTGCTGCCGACGACCCGCTTCATCGCTGCCTCGAGCCGTTCGAGGTTCACCGGTTTGGTCAGGTGTTCGGCGAAGCCGGCTTGCAGGCTTCTCTCGATATCGCCATTGGTGCCGAAGCCGCTGATCGCGATTCCGGGCATGCCGCAGATGGCGCGCACCTGCATCATCAGGTTCATACCGGTGCCGTCCGGGAGCGCGAGGTCGCTGATGAGGAGATCGAATTGGTTGCGAACCGCGGCTTCGAGCGCGGCGCGCACGTTGTGCGTGGCGGCGACGAGGTGACCGCGACGGACGAGTAATTTCTCAAGTGCGGTACAGGTGTCGTGGTGGTCATCGACGAGCAGGATGCGCAGAGTGCGGGAAGGAACAGGCGCTGCCACGGACGCGGTCGGACGCTGCTGTGGTGGCACAGTATTGAGCGTTAGCAAAAACGTGGTGCCTTTGTCCCTGCCGGGACTGCGGGCGACAAGTGTGCCGCCATGCGCCTTGGCCAACGACTTGGAAATGGCCAGGCCGAGGCCGAGGCCGCCGAAACGGCGGCGCAAGGTCAGTTCGCCCTGCTCGAAGGGGTCGAAAACTCGGTCGATGATCTCTGGATCGATGCCGATCCCGGTGTCGCGAACGCTGATCGTGAAAGTTTGCGGCGCGGGATTCGTGGATGAGATGTTAATTTCGCCGTTCTCGGGCGTGAATTTGATGGCGTTCTTGAGCAGATTCCAGATGATCTGCTGAAATTTGGCCGAATCGCCGGAGATATGGTGCGCGCCGGCGCGGAGATCGGAATAGAGGTGCAGTTGCTTTGCATTCGCTTCGGCGCGGCAGATGTCGATCACGTTCAGGACGGCTTCGTGGGCGTCGAGTGTGTCAAATTTCAACTCGAGTTTGTCTTTCGCGATGCGGGTGAGATCAAGAAGGTCGCCGATGAGCTGATTTTCGAGCTCAACGTTGCGGCGAATCATCGCCAACGCGGCTTTGGCCTCTTCGGTTTTCGCCGAATCGATCTCCAACGAGTCGAGTGCGGTAATCACAGGGGTAAGCGGAGTGCGCAGTTCGTGTGAAAGCATCGCCAGAAAATTATCCTTCGTCCGATTGGCGGTTTCGACGGCGCTCTTTTGCTGTTCGATCGCCGCTTCAGCCCGGCGGCGTTCGGCCATCGCGGCGGAGAGCGCCATCGCGGTAATGGTGAGCACCGCTGTCCAGGTTTGAAGTGTCAGTAACGACTGGTTCTCCGTATCCATCACAAACGGGCCTGCGCCATGCAGCGTTCCCCAAATCGCGATCGCCGAGAGGATGAAAATTCCCGTCGCCGTTTCGCGCTGCGAAAATCGGAAGGCCATCCAGATGACGATCGGTCCACAGATGAAGGAGATCGGGTAATTTCTCGCCGAGATCGATGACCAGCCGCCAAAAACAATTTCAGCCAGACAGACGAGTAAGAACAAAAGAATGCTAACTTCGATAGCTTCTCTTCGCGTCCAGCGCCGCGGAGACGGAATACTCCAGAGTAAGATCAAAGGCGTGATGATCAGATCGCCGGCGGCATCGCCGAGCCACCATGTCAACCAAATGGGCCAATAGCTGGTCCAACTGGCGAAGTCGCCGAGCGCCAGGGTGGTCACGCCGATGCTCGGGCTTAAGAGCGTGCTGAGCATTGCTGCAATCGCAAACTGGAAAACACCGCGGGCGCGTTCGAACACCTTGGTGCCGCCGGCGAAATGGTTAACCAGCCATGCGCCACAAACAGCTTCGAGCGTATTACCGCTCGCGATTCCAAGGGAAGTCAGGACATTCCCGGCCGTGGTCGCGTTTACCAAAAACGCGCCGATGAAAATCGCCGGCCACATGCGATAGCCGAGCACCAGCAGCGCCGCCAACGCGATGCCGGCTGGTGGCCAAACGGGCGATGCACTTCGATGGAGAAACGCCAGATGCAGCCCCAGCTTTCCGGCTACGAAATACAGCGCGGTGAGCGCAGCAATCGCCGACACCGTGGAGAAGCGTTTAGGAGGCACCATCACGCGAGCGCGTTCGCGAATCGGCTACCCTTACGCTGCTCCTCGACACGGTCAACCGATTTGTGAATAGATGTGAATAAGTCTCGCCGCGTCGATCTCAAGATCGACAATCACTCGCGGTGTCATCCTGAGCAGAGCGTAGGACCTCGCACAAACTCCTGGGTCACGCTTGGAAAATCGCTTGACGCAAGCTTCCTATGTGAGGTCCCTCACTTCGTTCGGGGTGACGAATTGAGCGCGCCGCGACGTCAGCCGCACGCGAGCGAAGCAATCAGCCAGGCTGACAATCAGTAATCCCGCACGTACGGATATTTTGTTTCGTTACCGAGCTCGGGCGGGAACTCCGAATAACCCGCGTGAATCCAGGGAATATCGCTCGGCAGCAGCGGGTAATAGGTCCCGTGCTGCGTCGGGAACGGCGCAAGCACCGCTTCAATGAAGCCGGCCACGTGGCGCACCGCCGAGCGCCCGAAGCCGCGCACCATGCCATATCCGAACGCGGCGTTGTTGCCCTCGTCCTTGTTGATCTGGCCTACGGTGGAAAAGATTTCAGCCGAGCCGAGGAAGAAGTTGGACAGGCCGCGGCCGAGCTTTCGTGTCGGCCCATAATCGTTTCCAGGTGGGTCTTGGATATCGGCGGCAGCAGTGCCAACGAACGCCACCGCGATTGCAAGCGCGAGTAACGTTTTCATAGCCGACTCTAATAAACCGAAATCGTGACCCGAAAAGCAAGCCTTTATTTTAGCCGTTTAGCTGCGGCACGGTTCCGCGTCGCGATCATTGACATCATGATCGTGACAGCGAGAACGAGGACGATCACGAGAAGCGAGATGCCTGTCGGCACGTGGACAACATCTGCGATTGTCATTTTTACGCCGACGAAGCCAAGCACGATGGCTAGGCCAGTTTTCAGGTAAACGAAGCGATCGATCAGACGGGCGAGCAGAAAGTAGAGCGACCGCAAGCCCAGAATGGCACAAATATTCGAGGTATAGACGATGAACGGGTCCTGAGTAATAGCGATAACGGCGGGGATGGAATCAATCGCGAAAACCAGGTCCATCACATCAATCACGATCAACGCCAGCGCCAGCGGCGTGAGCATCCAACGATCTGCAATCCGCACCTTGAAATCTGCGTTGTGAAACTCTGGCGTGATCGGCAACCACGTCTTGCAAAATCGCATGACCAGGCTTTTTCCGAAATCCTGGTCGCGCGTCTTTCCCAGGAGCATCCGAATTGCAGTGATGATGAGAAAGACTCCGAAGAGATAGACAACAAAATGAAAGCGCTCCACCAATGCTAGGCCGAGCCAGATCATGACGCCGCGCATGACCAGTGCTCCCACGATTCCCCAGACCAGCACGCGATGTTGTGCGATGGGCGGGACGCCGAAATAGGTAAAGATCAGAATGAAGACGAAAATGTTGTCCACGCTCAGCGAGTACTCGATCACGTAGCCGGTCAAGAAATCGAGCGCGTGATCGGGGCCGCGGATTTTCCAGACGATCAAGTTGAAGCCTAACGAGAGGAGAATCCAGATCGCCGTGCGCTGCGCCGCCGCACGCATGCTCAAAGGGCGCCCGCGATGTTTGAACTGCGCAAGATCGACAATCAGAGCGAAGAACACGCCAATGTGAAAGGCGACCCAGAACCAGATGCTCGTCGGCACGCGTGAGACTTTCATGCGCACAACCGCGGAGCAATCGCAAATTGCGCGCACCGCTCAGACCACCTATAGGTCACATGCGACTTGCATCGCACATCCCATGGACGCTGAGTTGGAGAAACTCGTCGAGGCCGGTAAACTGACCGATAAGGCCGCCGAACGGCTCGAACAGCTTAAGCCCGGCACTTTCTGCCTGCACAAAAGCTGGGGCTTCGGCCGCGTCGCCGAATGGAACCTCCTGCTCAATCAAATCGTCATCGATTTCGCCGCCAAAAAAGCGCACGCCATGCAATTGCAATACGCCGCTGACTATCTTACGCCGATTCCGCCGGAACACTTTCTCGCCCGCAAGGCCGACGACCTCACCGGGATCAAGCAACTGGCCAGGGATCAGCCGGTCGCGCTCGTTCGCAACATTCTCGAAAGCCTCGGTGGCAAAGCCACGCCGCAACAGATCGGTGAATGGATGATCGGCGACATTTTTTCCGAGCCGGAATGGAAGCGCTGGTGGGAATCGACCAAGAAGCTCCTCAGAAAGGACGGACACTTTTCCATCCCTGCAAAAAAGAACGAGCCAATTGAATTGCGCTCGGCTCCGGTCTCGCGCGCCGACGAATTACTCGCCCGGTTCACGCACGCGCGGCAACCGCGTGAGCAGATCGCCGCCTTGGACGAAATCGTCAAGTCGCACCAGGAATTCAACGAGCCGGAGAAGCAATTGCAGCCGGTGATCGCCGCGATCGAGAACGCGGCGGCGCGCAATCAAAAATTGCATCCGGAGCTGAGCTTCGAGTTTGTGCTCGGCCGAGACGATTTATCCCAGCGGTTTCCGCAGCTCAAGACGACCCACATCGGTCTCACCGTGGGCAAACTGATCGAGGACGAAGAACGACGCTTGATGTCGATCTTGCCGAAGCTGGCGGCGGCGAAAGAGAAACGCATCCTGCAAACGCTGCCAACTGCGCTGGGTGAACGCTGGAGCGCGCGGGCATTGCAATTGATGCAGGCGACGCATGGTCGAATGGTCGCGCAGATTCCGCACGTCTTCCGCGATGCCGGTCAGCACCTGGAGCTGCAAAAGATGCTCGAGCGCAGCATCCGGGAGCATTCGGCCACGAGTGAAATGCTCACCTGGCTCTGCGCCGAACGTAACGAATGGCGCGAATTAATCACGCCCGAATTGCTCTCCGCGATTTTATCCGCGCTGGAACGCGAGCAACATCAGGCCCCCGGGCGCGCCAGTAAACTGCAGCGTTTACTCATCGAAGATCGACAATTGATCGCTGACATTTTCGCCGACACCGATGTGGCACTCGCGCGCGATGCGATGCGGCGTCTGCAGTTGACTCCGTTGTTCGACGAACTAACGAAGCGCTCCTTGCTCGCGCGGCTTGTCAAGGTTTACCCGGAACTCGAAAGCATGATCACTGGCGCGAAGCCGGAGGAGAAGGCGGCTCCGCTTGTCGTTTCCTGGAGTAGTCTCGACAAGCGCAAAGCTGAATACGAGGAATTGGTGCAGAGAAAGATCCCGGAGAACACGAAGGAGATTTCGGTCGCACGTTCCTACGGCGACCTTAGCGAAAATTTTGAATTCAAGGCCGCCAAGCAGATGCAAGCCGTACTGATGCGGCGCAAAACCGAGCTCGAG
>DASTDG010000217.1:0-6443 GCA_035710475.1 Chthoniobacterales bacterium
GTCACCCACCACCAGCGCGGCGCCCGTTGCTCGACCACCCCGGAAATGCGCTCCGTGATCCAGCTGAGGTTGCGATTATGCAAAACCAGCGGCGGACGTTTGACCTCCTCCTCGACCGTCGTCGACGCTTCCGCCCGAATTGTCTCTGGAGCTGTAGGGGCGCTATCCATGTTCGTACAGTGGCATCGGCATCTTGCCGATGGGACATGCGCTGGAAGCGCATGCCACTTTGCAAGATCGAAATCTCATAACATCGATGTCACCCATGCGGCGCGGGCGTTTCTTCTCCTTCTGGTTCCCGGTCCGAGTTCGGATTCAATTTCCCCTTGTCGTGCTGCTCTTCGTAATTGTGATGCACGTTTTCTGTGCGTGGCTTTTCCGCCGGGCTCGCCACGCCGATCTTGTCGGCGTCGGGCATTTGGGGATTGGGATTTCGAATCCGCGCGAGATAACTCGTCCGCGTGTTCACGTTCAGATACTGCAGCAGCCGATAGTTGCGGTCCTGCGTCTTCATCTTCGAGACTTTGCTTTCCGGATCGGCTATGTCGCCGAAGACGATCGCTTCGTTCGGGCAGGCCTGTGCACAGGCGACCGTGAATGAGTCGCGCGGAATGCGCGTGTTCTTCGACGCGCCGGCGCGGACGTGCGCCGCGATCTTCGCCTCCTCGATGCGTTGCACGCAGAAGGTACACTTCTCCATCACCCCGCGCATGCGCACCGTAACGTTGGGGTTCTTTTGCATCTTGACGATGTCAGGCGCGCCTTTTTCCGTAAACGGCGCCCAGTATTCGTGATAGGTGGCAAATTGCCCGGCGATTTTCTTTTTCCCGACCGGCCGCTGGTTGTAATCGAAGAAATTGAAGCGCCGGACCTTGAACGGGCAGTTGTTCGCGCAGTAACGCGTGCCGACGCAGCGGTTGTAAGCCATGACGTTGAGACCATCCTCGCTGTGAATGGTCGCGTTCACAGGACAAACGGTTTCGCACGGCGCGTTCTCGCAATGCTGGCAAAGCATCGGCTCATGGACGATCTCCGGGTTCTGCGGCCACTCGCCGTTATCCTGATTAAATCCGCGTTCGCTCGCGTAGTACCGGTCGATCCGAATCCAATGCATGGAACGGCCGTGCGCAGCCTGCAATTTCCCTACGACCGGGATATTGTTCTCGGCCTGGCACGCGATCACGCACGCACTGCAACCGGTGCAGACGTTTAGGTCGACCGTCATCCCCCACTGCTGCTCCGATTGCAGCGGAGGATGCGCGTAAAGCGACGGCAGTTTCGAAGGCAACTCTTCTTCGCCTTCGACCTTTTTCACGAAATCGTTTTCCGCGCGGTAATGTTCGAGCGTCGCTTCACGCACGAGTCCCCGGCCTTCGATGCTCCAATGCTCCTGCGTGATCGCGAGCGGATATTTGCGGCCGACTTTTTCCACCCGGACGCTCTCGACGTTCTTGCCGTCGGCGACCACAAAATGCGGGTTCGCCGCGGTGCGCAGAAGGTAAGCATTGAACCCTCGTTGCTCTTCCATCTCGGGGTGTTCGATTACCGCGCCCCCCGCGTACGGCAAAGCGTCGAATCCCGGCATGCGCCGGCCGTAGCCGATCGGGATGGTGATCGAATTGTCGGCATGACCGGGCGAGACGAGCGCTGCGATTTCCAGCTCGCGTTTGAGCGGCGTGTTGTTTTGGTCACGCGCAACATCGACAATCGTTATACGGATCAAATCGCCATCGACGACTCCCAACTGCCGCGCCATCGCGGGACTCATTAGCGCGGCGTTATCCCAAGCTAGTTTCGTAATTGGGTCAGGCAGCTCCTGAAGCCAGCCATTGTTAACGTAGCGCCCGTCATCCATCGAGTAATCGCGTACGAACACGATCTCCGGCGATTGGGGAGTTGGCGCACTGGTTGAAGTCCACGAATGTTGCGCCGCTGTGACGGCGCCGCCGGCAATCGCAAGTGCGCCGCGATCATGCGTGATAATGTGAGCCGCAAAACCGTCGTGAACGAATTTCGTCCACGCCATGGCAAAATCGCCCGGCGGACTTGTCGCGCGAAATGTCTCCTGAATCAGCTCCGGTCCTTCTACTTTCGCGCGGCCAAGCAGCATGTTGAGCAATTCGACTTCGGAGACGCCGCCAAAGAGCGGCAGGATCATCGGTTGAATCGACAAGTAGGAGCCGTCGCTCGCGAGCGCGTCACCCCACGACTCCAAATAATGCGCGAGCGGCACATGCCAGGTGCTTGTGGCGGATGTCGCGTCCTCGTGATAACCGAGCCGAACGACATCCGGCACTTTCTTCTGCAGATCCACCCAATCGAGCGGCTGATTCGTCGCCGGATCGCGCACGAGAGTACGGAATGCATTAAAAACCGGGTCGCCGCCGAAGATAAAAAGTTGTTTCACCCGATCGTGCGCGATTTCGTCGGCGAGTTGGAGCAAGGTCAGCGTGCGGGGATTTCGCGGCTGGTCGCGCACGCCCAAGGTTGCGCCGACATTCTTCAGCGCAGCGTTCATCGCGTAGCCGAGCAACTGCACCGCGGCCGGTTGATGCGCGCCGACGAGCACAAGACTTGCGCCCGGTTTTGAGGCGAGATCGGCCGCCGCCTCGGCGATCCATTCTTCATCCAAACCTTCCGTTACCGTTGGCGAGATCGTGCCCAGCAATGAAGTCAATCCTGCATCGCCGGTTGCGCTGCCAATTTCGCGGGCGAGTGCATACGCCACCGTCGCGATTTGGCTGGCCGGAGACCGCAGCCGGTGGTCGGCCATGGAACCGGTGAGTGTGAACCGGTTTTCCACCACATAGAGGCGGTTCATCGTCTCCTTTGCTTCACTGATGCGCCGCCGATTCGTAAAGCCACGAACCGCAGCCAAATCGCCGTCACCGCAATCGAGAAAATCACTATCCAGCGAGAGGATGACGTCGGCGCGATCGAGCCGCGGAATCAAGCGCGCGTTCGGTCCGAACGCGGCTTGGGTCGCGGCCGGCTGATCTTCTGTGAGGCCGGCGTCATAAACGCACCAGCGCATCGCCGGGAACATGCGTTCGAGCTCACCGCGCAAGCGCTCGCGCGTGGGCGATTGCACTTCTTCGACAAGGAACGCGAGACCGGCACCGCCATCGGCCTTCGCTTTCGACGTAAGATCGACAACGTACTTTTCAAACGTCGCGCGATCTGACGTTTTGCCTTTGTTGACGAACCGGCGCGCTCGGGTCGGGTCGTAAAGATCAATGATTGAGGCTTGCGCAAAAAGATCAGTCGTGCCGCTGCTGGCCGGGTGCAGCGGGTTGCCCTCGAGCTTGATCGGACGGCCGTCCACAGTGGTGGCAATCAGTGGAATTGCACCGCCGCGTCGCGGCATCGCCGTGGCGTAATACAAGGCTTTGCCGGGAATCGTCCATTCGACGCTTTTCGTGAATGGAACAAGGTGCGCTTCCGGCCGGCGACAACTTGTTAGGCCAACACCAGCCAGCGCCATCGACGCGCCCATCAGTTTCAGGAAACCGCGCCGCGACCATTCGCCGTCTCCGAGCTCCGAGGCGCCCGCCGGAAACTCGCGCTCCAACCATTCGCGAAATCCCGGCGTGTTCGCAAATTCACCCAGGCTGCGCCAGTAGCGTTTCCCCATTGGCGATTCCGGCGGATGTTCGATCACGCGCTTCATCGGAGCATAGACCTCCGGTCTGTGCGGCCGACAGGCATCTCGCCTGTCGAACCTGAAACAAAAAAGTCAGGCTGAAAGCCCGATGGCCACACAGGCGCAACGCCTGTGTTCCGACGCGGCTCCGGCGGATGTTCGATCGCGCGCATCATCGATGACATCCCTGGCAATTGGTCGGCGGGATGATATCCCACTTTTCTTTCAAGGTGAGGCCGATCTCCTGTTGCGTGAGTTTTTTCTTCTTCGCCAGCTCCGCCGGGTCGGCGCCATGCGGCGCGCCGTACTTCGCCACAAACTCCGCCGGCTTCACCTCATCCGGTTTCCAATCGAGATTAAAAATCTGATCCTCAGGCCGGAGAAAATTCTCGGGATTCCGGTGGCACTCGAGGCACCAGGCCATGCTGTGCGGCTTCGCGTGGTAAACCACCGGCATGTGATTGACCGGGCCGTGGCAACTGAAACAACTGATCCCGCGGTTAACGTGGGCGGAGTGATTGTAAAACACGTAGTCCGGCGTGCGATGCAGTTGCACCCATTCGATCGGATTACCGGTCTTCCAGCTCACCCGCACCGGCTCGAGCTTTGGGTTGTCCTTTTGCACCTGGGAATGGCAGTTCATGCAGGTCTGGGTGTTCGGCAGGTTTGAGTGCGCGGCGACTTCGACGAAGCTGTGACAGTAACGGCAATCCATCCCGAGCTGCGTCACATGGATGTCGTGCGGAAACGGCACCGGCTGGATCGGTTCATAGCCAACGCGGGTGTATTTTGGCGTGACGTAATACCAGGTGCCGGCCGTCAGCCCACAGACGATCAGCACGCCGCAGATTGCGATTTTGAGCGGCAGCCAATTGGTCCAGCGCGGGAAAAAATTCGCCATACGAATCAGCGGCAGCGCTGAAAGCACGACCGGAGCCGCCAACCTGAAAACGAATCGGACGCGAGATTAGGATGTGGGGCGTTCAGACGATGCAAAGTTTCCGGTTGATTGCCTGTCCGAGGGAAGAGCAAAAGTCTATAAATGCGCGTCGCCCTGGCAAAAGAAAATTCGTCGCGCCTTTTCCCGTGCATGTTTTGCCGGTGAAAGAGCACGTCGCACAAACGAAGCGCGGGAAGTGGATCGTCGGCCGCGGCCGGATCGAGATGTTCTGGAAACCACCGACATTTCCGACGCGCGAAGAGCTCGACCAAATCGCCCTGGATGAGAGATGTCTCGACTTCGCTCGACATGAGAAGGTTGCTACAGGGGCGATGTCGTGCAGAAAGTTTCCTGATGATCCCGTGCGAGTGAGAAGCGCGCTTTTATTGTGCCTGTTTTTTGCCGGAGTCGGCGACTTGTCTTTGCCTCTGTCCGCTCAAGAACATGAGCATCCAGTTCCGGAGAAGCTCGGCGTCGTGCATTTCCCGACTTCGTGCTCGGCGGCCGTGCAAAAAGATTTCGAGCGTGCCGTGGCGCTCCTGCATTCCTTTGCTTATTCGGCTGCGGAGAAAACTTTCCGCGATGTCGCGAACGCGGATCCGAAGTGCGCGATGGCACACTGGGGAATGGCGATGACTTATTTTCATCCGCTTTGGCCGCCACCGCTTCCTGAAGAGAACGTTGCCCGCGGTCACGAGGAAATTGCACGCGCCCGACAACTCGGCGGCTCGGAGCGCGAACGCGGATTCATTGAAGCATTGAGTGTCATTTACATGAATGCGGATTCGGTGCCGTACTTTGACCGCGCCAAACGTTACGCGGAAGCGATGGGCAAACTTGCCCAACGCAATCCGGACGACGCTGAGTGCCAGATCTTCTACGCGTTGGCGCTTCTGACCACCGCTCCGCCAACGGATTCGACGCACGCAAATCAGAAAAAAGCCGCCGCTCTACTTGAACCGCTTTTTAACAAGTATCCGCAGCATCCAGGAGTTCCGCACTATCTCATCCACGCCTGCGACAACGTCGAGATGGCGACGCGCGGCGTGGACGCGGCGCGAGTGTATGCGCAGATCGCACCGTCCGCTCCGCACGCCTTGCACATGCCATCGCACATCTACACCCGTCTGGGAATGTGGCGGGAATCGATCGCTTCAAACGCAGCTGCGAGAAATGCCGCGCGCGCGCAAGACGACATAGGCGAGGAATTGCACGCCATGGATTATCTGACCTACGCCAATCTTCAGCTCGGTCGCGATCAGGACGCGGCGCAGGTCCTCGATGACTTACGAAAAATGACGAATCTGTCGCCGAAATATTTCAAAGTGGCATACGCAGCGAGCGCGATGCCGGCGCGCTATGCGATTGAACGTCGAAAGTGGAATGAAGCGACGCAGCTTGTCGCGATACCCGACGCGTTGCCGCAGGCGGGCGCGATTACGGCCTGGTCGCGTGCAGTTGGATTTGCGCGTGGCAAACAAACCGTGCCCGCGCGCAAAGAAGCGGAGAAATTAATGGGCGCCTACGAGCAAATGCGCGCTGCGGGCGATGAATATTGGGCGAGGCAAATTCATGTGCAGCTCAATTCGGCGTTGGCCTGGATAAACTACGCCGAAGGCAAAAGCGACGACGCGGTAAAGCTCCTGCGCACCGCGGCCGACGAAGAAGACGGCGTGGAAAAACTACCCGTGACTCCGGGTGCGATCGTGCCAACGCGCGAACAACTTGGTGATCTGCTTCTGGAACTAAATCAGCCCGCTGATGCTCTCAAAGAATTTGAGCGTGTGCTGACCATGACTCCGCAACGCCGGGGCGCGATCACGGGAGCGTCGCGTGCCCGTGAAATGCTGACCAAACGCA
>DASTDG010000218.1:0-6816 GCA_035710475.1 Chthoniobacterales bacterium
ACCGCGGAAGTTATCGAGCAGCGCAAAGACAAAAAGGTCATCGCGTTTAAATACAAGAGGCGCAAAGGTTATCACCGCACCGTCGGCCACCGCCGCAAGCTCACGCGGGTGAAGATCAAATCGATCGGCGGCGGGAAGAAAACGGCGTCAAAGAAATCGGAAGAATAGTTTCATCCTTCATCCTTCTTAATTTTTGTTATATGGCTCACAAAAAAGGACAGGGCAGCGTTAAGAACGGCCGTGACAGTGTCAGCAAACGGCTCGGCGTGAAAAAATTCGGCAGCGAAATGGTCGTGGCTGGCAACATCATCGTGCGTCAGCGCGGGACGAAGTTTTTACCTGGCAAAAACGTGGGTCTCGGCCGCGATTACACGATCTTTGCATTGATTGACGGGAGTGTGCGTTTTGATCGCGCCGGACGACGGGTCAACGTGGATCCGTTACTCGCGACAAAGTAAGAGGCGAGTTCAGCCAAGACATTCTCTTCCCGGTGATTCCGCTTCCCGCCCGCGGGCAATTTGCGGTATAAACGAAACCCGCTCTGATGAAATACAAGACGTACATCCTTTTCGGCGCGCCCGGCAGCGGTAAGGGCACACAGGGCAAAACCCTTGGCACGATACCGCGCTTTTATCATTGCCCGTGCGGCGACGTGTTTCGCTCGATTGATACGCGCACGAAAGTCGGCCGCGCGTTCCTGGAATACTCGAGCAAGGGTCAGCTGGTGCCGGACGAGATCACGGTCGAGCTGTGGCAGGAAGCGATCGATGCGGCGGTGGACGCACACAAATTCAAGCCCGACATTGACACGCTCGTGCTCGACGGCATCCCGCGAAATGTCAATCAGGCGATGCTGATGCAGGAAATGATCGACGTGCAGAAAGTTTTCCATCTCTCCTGTCCGGATCGTGCGGCATTGTTCACGCGTCTGAAAAAGCGCGCCCTCAAGGACAATCGCTTGGACGACGCGAACGAGCAGGTCATCCAAAAGCGGCTCGAAATTTACGAGCGCGAATCAAAACCGGTCCTCGGCTTTTACCCAAGGAAATGCATCACGGTGGTTGACGCGACTCAGCCGCCCGCCAAAGTTTTGTTCGACATCCTCGCCAGCCTGAATGGTGTTAATGGCGCGGTCGAACATCATGAGTCAGCAGCGGCGGCAGCAGCAGTTTGAGAATTTCACTGCCTCGAGTCTTTACTGCGAGAAGTGCAAGGCTGCGATGCCGGTGCGCGAGCGGCTACTTTTAGTCCTGCCGGACCGCGACATCTTCGATTATCTCTGCACCGGCTGCGCTTCGTCCGTCGGTCAGCGTGAAGTCACCGCCGGCGAAAAGATAATGATGCAAGCGACGCAGCCCCGGACGCGCCGCGCCATCCCGCTCAAACCCGCGATTCGTTAGGCGAGAAAAGTGCGCGTGGTCTTCATCGGCACGGGCGAAATCGGCGTGCCAACGCTCGAATCGCTGCTCAATGCAAACGAGCACGAGCTCGTCGGCATTGTCACCGGCCCGGATAAACCGGTGGGACGCGAACAACGTATCGAACCGTCACCGATCAAAGCCGCCGTGGCGGGAAAGAACATCGGGACGGTGCAGCCGGCGCGAATCAAAGATCGACAAGCGATCGACAGGATTCGTGCGCTGAACCCGGATCTGATTGCCGTGATGGCGTATGGGCAGATTCTTCCGCGCGACGTGCTCGAGATTCCAAAGATCGCCTGTGTGAACTTGCACGCGTCGCTTCTTCCTCGCTGGCGCGGTGCATCACCGATTCAAGCGGCCATCGCCACAGGCGATCGCGAAACCGGCATCACCGTGATGTACATGAATGAAGGCCTCGACACCGGAGACGTCTTGCTGCAACGCAAGATCGACATCTCGCCGAACGAGACCGGCCGCTCGTTGCACGACCGCCTCGCGCAAATCGCACCCGACGCGCTCCTCGAAGCGTTGCGCTTGCTCGCCAGCGGGAGCGCGCCGCGCATCCCACAGAACGACGCGATCGCGACGTACGCGCCAAAACTCACGCGCGAGGGCGGCCGAATCGATTGGAGTGAACCCGCAGAAGTGATTGAGAGAAAGATCCGCGCTTACAATCCCTGGCCAGGCGCATCCATGAAACTCGACAACCGGAGTCTGAAAATCTTTTCTGCGGCCATTGTCGACTTTGCCGGCAAACCCGGAGAGGTGTTGGGCGCGGACAAAGAATTCGTCGTCGCTGCAGGAGAAGGTGCGCTGTCCCTGCTCGAACTGCAGTTGGAAGGTGGCAAACGCATGAGGGCTGCGGAATTTTTGCGCGGGCAGAGGTGGATCGCGATCTCCGGGCGCGATGCTCAATAGTCTCGGCTGCGCTGCCTCTTGCTACCATCGCGCTCGGAGATCGCGATCCACCTTTACAACATCGACATCTTCTCGTTTGATCTTGGCCGGCCATGGAAAAGGAAACGCCGGCCTACAAACGCGTTGTGCTCAAGTTGAGCGGCGAAGCGCTTCAGGAACGCGGGGCGCGGGACAACATTTCACCGGCGGTGGTGCGCGAGATTGCCGAGCGAATCAAGGAAGTGAATCAACTCGGGGTGCAAATTGCCGTGGTCATCGGCGGTGGCAACATCTGGCGCGGGCTCTCGGCGTCGCATCGGGGCATGGATCGCACCACCGCCGATTACATGGGCATGCTCGCGACGGTGATCAACGCGCTCGCCTTGCGCAGCGCGCTCGCACAGCTCGGTGTCGAGACGCGCGTCCAAACCGCAATCGAAATGAAAAACGTGGCCGAGCCGTTCATTCTCGGTCGCGCCATTCGGCATCTCGAGCTTGGCCGCGTAGTGATTTTCGCAGCCGGGACGGGTAATCCTTATTTCTCGACCGACACGACCGCGGCTTTGCGCGCGAGCGAGATCCGCGCGGATGTCATTCTGAAGGCTACCAAAGTCGACGGCGTTTACGACCGCGACCCGACTGTCGACGCCAATGCGAAACGTTACGACCAAATCACCTTCACGGAAGCTCTCGCAAAACGGCTCCAGATCATGGATTCGACGGCCTTCAGCCTTTGTATGGACAACAAAATTCCAATCGTCGTGTTCGACATGTACAAGCCCGGTATTCTGCGCGAAGCGGTGCTCGGGCGGCCGGTGGGCACGCTAGTTTGCGGTGACCCGGAGCCGAAGTGAAAAGGAGCGCATGACACGCGACGACGTTCTCCTCGAAGCCGAGATGTCGATGGAGAAAAGCGTCGACTACATGGTGCACGAGTTCGCTGGCGTGCGTACCGGAAAGGCGTCGCCAGCGCTCGTCGAGAATGTTGATGTGCAGGCTTACGGCGCGAGCATGAAATTGAAACAGCTCGCGCTCATCACCACGCCCGAGGCCCGCCTGCTCGTCGTCCAGCCGTTCGACGCCGGCACGGTTCAGGACATCGAGCGGGCGCTGAAGGAATCGAAGATCGGCATCACGCCGGCGGTCGACGGCAAAATCATTCGCCTGCCGATCCCGGAACTTTCCGAGGAACGCCGCAAGGAACTTGTCCGTTCGTTAGGCAAAATGGCCGAAGAAGCGCGTGTCCGCGTCCGAAGTAATCGCCGTACCGCGATGGACGAGGCAAAAAAGCTCAAAGCCGCGGGGCAACTCGCCGAAGACGCGTTGCGCGACTTGGAAGAGGAAGTGCAAGAGTTAACAGATCGATTCGTCAAATCAATCGACGACCACCTTAAGCATAAAGAAGCCGAGGTGATGAAAGTATGATCTCGTCACATCGACATCTTCGGTACCGGCCGCTGCCCGCAGCGGCATTACAAACCGGCGCAAACCTCATCGGCCGTTACAATCGCACCAGGTCGATCAAGAACTGGCACCAGAGATAAATCATCCCGCGCCAGGAATATTTCACGTCGCCGGACGCCGTCTGCTTGAGCAGTCCTTTGTTGATATTATGCGCGATTTGGTCGCGCAGATCTTTTTCTATCTCTGCCTGGATGCGCTCTTCGTCGAGATTATCAATCGCGCCGACGTCAACACTGTTGCGCCGAAGAAATTCGCGATGGCTCTGATAGAGTTGCCAAAATGATTGGTCCGGTCGCTGGCGGTTGATCCGAAATTGTGGCGTCAGCTTGAGTCCGTAGGAGAGCGGATAGTTCCATGTCGTCCAGATCGTGCCGGATTTGCCGCGGGAGGAGATGCGCAGGTAATAAAAGGAGAGATCGTGCTGCTCATTCAGGCAGATGGTCGCCTGCGCGCGATCCTCCCGTTTATAGAACAGCCGGAAAAATTGCCGATAATCCTCCCAATCCCAGCCGGCATCGTTCACGTGGACGAACCCTTCGTTCTCGATCTCGCGCGTGATTTCGTTCAGGTTCGGGAAAATTTCGGAGGACGGCGGGCTCTTTGGCCGGAGCTGTTTCTCGCGTGGCAGGCGCAGCGTTCGAATACGGGTGAGAATTTCCAGCCAGGGCAAAAACAACCAGCTCACGGCTGCGACCACCCCGAGAATCCAACTGCTGGTGATGAAATAAACGGCGAGGTAGGAGGAGATGAGAATGCCGAGGGCACCGGTTTTTTGCGAGAAGGAGCTTTGGAAAGTGCGGAGCGCCACACTCAGCACCGCGACCCCGAGCGTCAGGAAGAGCCCGAAAAGCATCAGGGCCGAATCTCGTGTTTCCGCAAAAATCCCTCGAGCTGGTCAGTGTCGAAATTGGCCAGCACTTTATCCCCCGCGACGAACGTCGGCACATAAGTTTGCTCGGAGAGCTGCTTCATTTCCTCGTATGCTTGTCGATCCTGCCCGACGTCAATTTCGGTGAACTTGTAGCCGCGTTCGCTCAGATATTCTTTCGCGTCCATGCACCAGGAACACCATTCGCGGCTGTAGAGCTTTAATTCCATGCGCGGCGAAAATAAACGAGCGCAAGCCTCCGCCGTCAATCCGCTCACTCTGCGTAAAATCTGCCGCCCTCGCGCGCGCAGCGCTTCAGGATTTCGCAAGGTGTGAATTTATCGTCGGTACGCGCGAGTTGATCCATCGCATCGACAATTTTCGCCAGTCCAAATTGCTCCGCGAAGCGCAACGGCCCGCCGCGAAAGGGCGCGAAACCGGTACCGAGGATCATTCCGTAATCCGCGTCCTCCGGCGAGTTGACCACGTTCTCTTCCACACAACGAGCCGCTTCGTTCACCATCAAAAAAACGAGCCGGAGCGACAGTTCCTCTTCCGTTAGCTGGAGCCGCGGGTCGCGGTGCCTGTTCGGCGGAATGACTGGACCTGCTGCGCCCTCGGGATCGCCGTGCAATCCGCGCCGCCACTCGGTTAGTAATGCGTTAGCCGTCTGCGTTTTTCCCTCGTACTTGTAAAAGCCGCTGCCCGTCTTACGACCGAGCATGCCGCCGTCGCGGAGCCAATGCAGCACTGTCGCGGCATGATCGCGACGCCCGTGTGCTTTCTCGAGCGTTGTTGCGATATCAACCGTCACGTCGACGCCGATTTCGTCGATCAGCCGCAACGGGCCCATTGGCATGCCCCAATTCACCAGCGCATTGTCGATCTTGTTAGCTTGCACACCGGCCTCGAAAAGTTCCGCCGCATCGAGCAGGTACGGAAACAGAACACGATTCACCAGAAAACCCGGAGTGTCACGCACGACCACCGGTAACTTGCCTATCTGCCTAACGAATGCGAGCGCGCGCTCTTGCGTGCCGGCAGACGTTTCCGCTGCGATGACGACTTCCACGAGCTTCATGCGGCTCACCGGATTGAAGAAGTGCAGCCCGAGCACACGCTCCGGTGTGACGGTGCACGCCGCGAGTTCGCTCACCGGCAATGCTGAGGTGTTAGTCGCAACGATTGTCGTCGGACCGACCTGCATCGAGAGCTCGCGAAAGATATGTTTTTTGACGTCGATCTTTTCCGACGCGGCCTCGATTACGAACTGCACATCGCGCAATTCCATCGGCGCGGTTGAAGCGACAATCCGCGCGCGGCCCCCCTTCGCTTTGTCTTCCGTCATCAAGCCACGCTTTACCGCGTCGCTGTAAATCTTCTCGATGTTTGCCAAACCGCGATCGAGTAACTCGCGGCTGACGTCGCGTAAAATCACAGTTACGCCGCGCGCGCTCAGCCATTGCGCGATGCCAGACCCCATCACACCCGCGCCGATCACGGCCGCGTGCACGACCTTGGGTTGCGAGAATTTCCCGTCGCCCTTCTTGTATTTCTCCGCCAGAAAAAAATTGCGGATCAGATTCTGCGTTCCTTCCGTCTTGCCAAGGTCGACAATTGCCTCGAGTTCGCGCCGCAGTGACTCCTCGACTGAGCTGCCGACCGCCTGGCGAATGATCTCGAACGCGCGCCTTGGCGCGGCATTACCATTGGCCGGCGGCGGTTTCGGTTGTTTTTCAATGTGTGGCGGCGCAAGCATCGATCTTTTGCCCGTCGCAATTTTATTGCGGGCTGCATCGACCAAGTGCTCAGGAGAAACCACCTCGTCCACCAGGCCGAGCTTCAGCGCCTCAAGCGCGGCATAGAGTTTGCCGTTGAGAATCACTTCGCACGCGGCGTCGAGCCCAATCAATCGCGGCAGACGCGTGCACCCGCCCCAGGCTGGGACCAGGCCGAGCGTTGTCTCGGGTAAACCGATCCGCGTCGCCGGATCGTCCGACGCGAGCCGGTAATCGCATGCGAGCGTAATCTCGTATCCGCCGCCCGCGCACGCGCCGTGAATCGCGGCGACAGTCGGAATTTTCAGCGCCGCGATCCGACTGAAAACGCGTTGCCCGTCGGCAATAAACCCGTGCAGCTCGCCAGTTTTCGCCTGTCTGAAAAGTG
>DASTDG010000219.1:0-6911 GCA_035710475.1 Chthoniobacterales bacterium
TTATATTTTTTCGTGATCCCAGCGACCGTGCGCGTGACCGCGCCCTGGTTGACCAGCCCCTGAAGCTTTTCATAAACGCGCAAGCGCAGCATCTCTTCGCCGCCGCTGGCAGCGTTTCGTTCCCGAAGATTAAGCAGGATCATGTCGAATAAAGGCTTGAATTCGAAGGAGGCCTTGGACGAAAGGACGGCCACAAGCTCTTCTGTGATGTTGTCGGGCGCGCGGCGCTTGAAGCTAGCGCCAGATGATTTGGACATTAATGACTATAGCCGAAAGCCGGGAAATAGCGAGCAGGGGACAGAGGACAGAAGTCAAAAGTCAGATATACGCGGATCCACGAGTTCGACTCGATTTTTCAGCGGGTTTTGTGCTGAATCGGTTAGATTGAAAGTAAATGAGCATGGAGACGAACGAACCGCCGACGATGGACAATCTCATCTTCGGCGAAATCCAGGTGCTCCTCGCGGAGAAACGAACTTCGCTGGCTGCATTGCGTACCGGGATCGCCGTGTTCGCTTTGCCTCTGTCGGTCCTGAGCGTGCTCATCGCGACCTCGCGCTATTACAGCATGGAAAAGGTGATGCCTTTGCTCCTGCCGCTGTTGCTTCTGAACCTGGGTCTGATCGTGCTCGGCTCCTGGCTGATCTACCATTCGATCCACCGTATTCACCGCTACGATCATCGCATCCGGGAGCTCACCCAGAAATATCGGTCAATCGCAGAGTTTATTGACTAGCACGAACCAGAGGTCCGTCGCCTCCGCTGAATCTTCCGCGAGCCAGGGAGGTCAGCGCTCAGACATCAGCAATCAGAGCGAGGACTTCAGAATCCGCCGGACTTCGGCCGTTCCTTCAGGTGTCTCGTTCCATTCGCCGAGTGTCTAAAAAGTAACAGAACTGTTACTTTTCAGCACTCGCCGCGCTCGCCCCGGGCCCTACAATTCTTTCATGCATCACGTGGCACGGCACGCCGCGATTTGCAGTGAGGAACTGGCCTCGTTCATGGCCAGCTCTTCGCCAAGTGCCCGCAACATTTTCCCCGCATCGGTGGTTTATTTAATCGCCGACACGTTCTCTCCAGAGCAGCAACCCAGTTAAAAAAATTCTTATGAAAACAAACTATCGTGCCGCGGGCGTGCCCATGCTTGCGGCTCTTATCTCCCTCGCAGTGACATCGTATGCAGCTGCCCAAAGTGGCGGCTTCGTACAGACAAACCTCGTCTCCGACATTCCCGGAGTGGCAGAGCGAGTCGATTCGAACCTGGTAAATCCGTGGGGCATTGTCGCCTCACCCAGTAACACCATCTGGATAGCCGACAACGGCACTGGCGTGTCGACCCTCTATAGTCCGACCGGCGCCAAGCAGCCTTCCGGCAATCCGCTCGTCGTCACGATCCCGGCATCGAAGACAAGCACCGAAGGCGGCAATCCCACTGGCATTGTGTTCAACGGCGCCGGCGGTTTCGTCGTCACCGAAGACACTCGCTCAGGGTCGAGCTTCTTCATCTTCGCCAGCGAAGATGGCGTGATCTCGGGCTGGAACCCGCAGGTTGCGCTCGATCATGCCGTGGTGGCGGTTGATCACGGGAAGCGCGAAGCCATTTACAAGGGCGCGGCACTAGGGACAACGGCCGGCGGCTTGCGGCTCTACGTGACCAATTTCCACGCCGGCACGGTGGAGATTTACGACCAGAATTTCTCGCGCATTCACGGCCCAACTAAATTCGTCGATCCGACTCTACCCAGCGGCTTCGCTCCCTTCGGGATTGCGAACATCAATGGCTCGATCTACGTCACCTACGCCAAGCAGGACGCAGACGCGGAAGATGATGTGGCCGGGCCGGGCCTCGGCTTCGTGAACGTCTTCGATACCCAGGGCAATTTCATCAAACGGCTGATCTCGCGCGGCAAGCTGAATGCACCCTGGGGTCTGGCGCTCGCTCCGAGTGGCTTCGGCTCCTTCGGTAGCGCGTTGTTGGTTGGCAACTTTGGCAATGGCCACATCAATGCCTATGATCCGAACAGCGGGGCTTTCCTCGGCCAGTTAACAAAGGCGGGCGATGGCAGATCGCTGGTGATCGACGGTTTGTGGGGCCTCTTTTTCATCGACAAACGCCTGTTCTTTACTGCTGGCATTGCCGATGAAGCTCACGGTTTGTTTGGTGTGATTAAGGCGAGCCAATAACACGCGGAAAATCGCACGGATCTGGGCGCTCGTTTGCGAGTGCTGACCTGCCGTGGATGCTCGCTTGCGCTCGGAAATTACGCCAGCAGGCGAGCGGCCTATCGGCCGAGTAAAGCGGGACGAGGCAGTGATGAGTGATATGTGACGAGTGACGAGCCGGCGAACCAGCCAAACGGATTCACCACGGAATGACTTTGCGGTCGCGCCAGAACTTGCCGGTTTCCTTTTGCGGAGCGTCGCCGGCGAGCCAGATCCGCCTCCGCCAAGGCTACGGCGTGACAGGCGATTCCGACGGTGGTGTTACCAAGGAATTATTTTGCGGTCCCTGAAGAACTTACCAGTCATCGAGTGCGGAGCTTCAGATACTAGCCACACCATCCCGGCGGCGCCTTCAGCGACTGAACGCGTCGCGTTAGCGCCGCCCATGTCGGTGCGGACCCAGCCGGGACAGACGGAATTGACCGCGAATTTTGGCAGGGCCGCTGCGAGCTGAGAGGTGACGCCGTTTAATGCCGTTTTCGAAATGCAATAGGCCGGCGCCCAACCGTCGGCGCCATCAGCCAGCTGACCGCCGCTGCTGGAGACATTCACGATACGCGCCGCGTCGCTCTTTTTCAGGAACGGCACGAAGGCCTGCGTGACCAGCAGCGCGCCGAGCGCGTTCGTGCGCAACGTCCCTTCGAATATCTCGGGCGTGATTGTGAGCACATCCTTGTCATCATCGAGCAGAATGCCGGCGTTGTTCACCAGCGCGTCGAGCCGGTCGCTGTGGCGAGAAAATTCTTCCGCCGCGCGCTTGACACTCTCCGGTTTGGAGATGTCGAGCTTGATGAACGTAACCTCGCCGTAGCTTTGCTTCTCACCTTCGCGGTGAAGTTTCGCAACAGCTGCTTCCCCCGCGTCTTCACCACGCGCGCCGAGAAATACGCGAAAACCTTTGCGCGCCAGCAGCCGCACGACTTCAAACCCGATTCCTTTGTTCGCGCCGGTGACAAGCGCGATGCGTTGCTCTTTTGTCATGCCGCAGCCTGCGGTGCGCAACCCGAAAAAGCAAAACGCCCGCGGGCCGCGAGCGTCCGCTCCTCGTGCCCTCCGTTACCGAAAACTCAAACGCCTACGTTTATTGCGGCGCGACGAGAACGATGCGATCCACCGTGCGAGTTGTTCCGGTACCGCTGACTTCGAGCCGCACGCGTGCGCCGGAGCGGATGTTGCTCGGATCGAGTGTGTTCCCCGCCGCATCAGCGTAGCGAACATTCTCCGAGAGCATGTATGTGACCGGTTGCGAAGCGACACTCGGCGTGACGGCGATAGATTTGCCCGGTATGAACGTATTGACCGAGACAGTCTGGCCAGTCGGTGCGGAAGCAACCGACGCAGCGGACGTGGTATCTCCTTTGCTCGATCGTTCTGCGCCGGGCTGGGTAACGTTTGTCTGCGCCAGAGCGAGCGGCGCGATCGTGATGCAAGCAAGAGCAATCATTTTCTCTTTCATATGGGTCCCTTTCGTTTTGAGGTTTGAGTTTCCTCTTAGTTACGCGCCCCGGTCATTGTTCGGATGTTCAAGTGCGGCCAACAACCACCCGCTACCGTGATTTATCTGTGGTGGTTGCCGCTACAACTTCCAGTCTCTCTTCCGCCTCCGCTGGGCTACGGCGCGACCGGCCATCGTTTTACCGTTTACGCGTATACGCGATCTCCATCGTCTTAACTTCCTGGCCGCCGCGGTTCTCGTACCATTCGAACGTGCGATGGTCCTTGTCGCTGATCCTTATAACTTCGCGGACCTGTGATTTCATGCCGGGCACAGGCTCGACTTCGGACGTGTAGGTGAATGATTTCGTAGCGGGATCGTAGGTGCCTTCCGAGAACACGATGCCAGTGCCCATGTTGTCGATCCACGAGGCGACGAATTTGTTCTTCACGTTGTCATAGCCGTCGACGCCCATGCCTTTGAACTGCATATTTCTCGTTTTCCCGTCCGGACCCGGCATTTTCATGGTGCCGGTCACGTCGGTGACAAAATAGCGGCCGTCCATCATCGACTTGGTCGTGGCGGTGCCTTTCGACTCCTGCGGCGGCGCGTTCGGATCGGGAGTCATCCAGAATCTGATCGTGTAATTCCAAGTGCCGGCGAGGCTGGCGAGCAGTTTGTGGTTTTCGTTCAGTTTCGACATCTCCATCATCTGCCTCATCATCTCGGCTTGGTTCGATTGGCCAGCTGAAGCAGGCGTGCTCGGGCTGGTTGCCGCGGCTGACGGCGAAGTTGCCGCTTTCGGTTGATCTTCCGGCAACCTGGTCTGCGCCGGTTGCATCGCTTTGTCGGTCTGATCTTTGGCTTCGTTCTGCGCAAACATTGAAATTGCGCCGAGCGCGATGAATACAGCAAAGAAGGTGGTCAACGGTTTCATGGCGGCGATTTTGCCAGTGACAAGTGACCGGAGACAAGTGGCAAGTGGCGGCATCCGGCTTTCCGCAATCCGATATCCAGCATCCGCAAGCCAACGCTCCAATTGTCTTGAATTGCTACAATGCGCCGGCGCAGAATTCAGCGAATCTTAAGCAACAAAAGGAGGCCACATGTCTGCCCGTATTGATTCCATCCCGGCGGGGTCTTCCGATGATCCTGCCATTAATTCACTGATCGATTTCGCCAAGAACGGTTTCGGCGACACGCAAATGTTCGGTCTGCTCGCGCGGCGCCCCCAACTGCTCAAGCGCGTCGCGTCGGTCTTCGCCTATTTTCTCGCGGGTGAAGGAGGTTTGATCGAGCCGCGCTTGCTCGAGTTGATGCGGGTGCGCGGCGCGCACCTGAACGCGTGCACGTATTGCGCGACGGTCCGACTTCAGCCGGTGGCGGCAGAGGTAAAGGCGAAGGAGGCCGCGCTCGGCGTCTGCGACATCAGCGGGATGACGAAAGCGCAAGCGGTCACGACGCTGCAGGACAAGCTGATGAAAAGCGAGTTCACGCCGCGCGAGGCAGCTGCGATTTCGCTCGTCGACCGCATCGTGGTCGATCCGCACAGCGTCGACGACACGATGTTCGCCGAGCTGCGCAAGCATTTCAGTGACGACGAGATCATCGAGCTGGTCTGCGCGAGCAGTCTTTTCACCTGGGCCGGAACACTGAACATCGTAGTGCGGCTGGATACGGATCGCGACGGCCAATATCGGAAGAATCTCGGTTACGCAACGGCGACGATCTCCGCAGCGGCGTAACCGCGCTACGTCCAGACGCCCAACGTCTGCAATTGCGCCGTCACTTTGCCGGCCCAATCGACATTCGATTCCGGACACGATGGGCTCGGATGCAGGATGCGGCCAAGGCGCGGCTGAGATCTCTCGAAGATCGCCCTCGCGCGTTCCGCGGCGAACTCGCCTACGCCGACGAGCCATTCAGGTTCGAGGATGCGCACGACATCGCGGAGATGTTCGTCGCAGATCGCGAACAGTTTCTGACGTTCGTTAGGCGGGAGTTTGTCCGGAGTGCGATTCCTACCGCTTGCTTCGATGAATGCGAGGGGGCAACAATTCGCGACGAAGTGCTCGGCGAAGAATTTTTCAGGCGTGCCGAATCGCTTCGCGAATAAGCCCCACAAGCGTTCGCCGCTGATCTCGCTGCGTTTGCAATCGAACCCGGTGACGCGCCGCTTCGGATGTTCGTTAGGCGGCTTGTCGATCGCCGCTTTTATTCGGAGCCAGTCGCGCACTGCTGCGATCTGCCCGAAAGGAATGCCGGTCTGTGCCATGCCGAACGGTCCTGGATTCATGCCGAGAAACAGCACCCGTTTTCGGCCGGAGCCGTAACACCGCAGATAAAGCTGGTGCGCGCGCCAGGCGTACTCGAGCGGGTTGTAAACGTGCGTGACCGGTGGACCGAACGTGAGTTTGCTCGCGGCCTGGCGCAGCCGCAGCGCAGCGGCAATCAATGCGTCGCTTGTATTCAAGCTGCGTCGACTACTGGAGTGAAGCGGCGATTCGTGCGACTAAACCGGACGGATCGATCCCGAAGAGAAGAACAAGCCCGGCGAGAACCGAGGTCGTGGTCTTCTCGAGTAAGTGGCCGGTGATCCGTAATCGGTGATCGGTATCAGCTTCGCTCCGCTGGTCAACGAAGATGGCCTTCAGCACGATGAGGTAGTAGTAGAGCGAAACAAAGCTGCCGAAGAGTGCGAGCGCGACGAGCCAGAGAAGCCCGTGATTGGGTCCAGCACGAAACGCGATACTGAAAAGGTAAAATTTGCCAAAAAATCCGGCCAGCGGCGGGACCCCGGCGAGAGACAACATGAAAACGGCCATGCACGCTGCAGCTAATGGCGAGCGTTGGCTAAGGCCGACAAAATTTTCAAGATCATCGCCGCCCGTCTCGCGGCGCACCATACCAACGACGCCAAACGCGCCGATCAGCGTCAGCGCGTAAGTGGTTGTGTAAAACAGGGTCGCGGAGAATCCGTCCTGGTCGGCCGCGATGATTCCGAGCAAAGTATAGCCGGCGTGCGCGACCGCAGAATAGGCGAGCAGGCGACGGACATTGGTCTGCGCGAGCGCAACGAAATTGCCTAATAAGATCGACAATGCGGCAAGCCCCGCGAGTACCGGCGCCCATCCGGAGATCATCGCGTGCCACTCGGCGCTCCCCTGCAGCGGCGCGAAACCAATGAGCACGATTTTTCCGAGCACGACAAAGGAAGCGACCTTCGAGCCCGATGCGATGAAAGCGGCGCTGG
>DASTDG010000220.1:0-3259 GCA_035710475.1 Chthoniobacterales bacterium
GCCATGCATCCGTCGCGGCCGAGCACGCTCTTCATGCAAAAACACTGGGACGTAATGCGCAGCGATGACGCCGGCGATTCGTGGCGCGAGGTGAGCGGCAATTTGCCGAGCGATTTCGGTTTTCCGATCGACGTGCACGCGCATGAGCCGGAAACGATTTATGTCGTGCCGATCAAGAGCGACTCTGAACATTATCCGCCTGACGGCAAGCTGCGCGTTTACCGGAGTCGCACCGGCGGAAACGAATGGGAAGAACTGACCAAAGGTCTGCCGCAAAAGGATTGTTACGTAAACGTGCTGCGTGACGCAATGTCAGTCGATTCGTTAGATCCGTGTGGGATTTATTTCGGAACAACCGGCGGGCAGGTGTACGCGTCCGCTGATTCGGGCGATTCTTGGCTGCCGATCGTGCGCGATCTTCCAGCTATTCTTTCGGTCGAAGCGCAAACGTTGCCATGACAGAACTTCAATCCAACGTTTCGTTGAAACTTGACGGCTTTAAGCCGTCAAGTTTGCCGGGGCAAGTTGTCGAGAAATGATTCGCGTAATTCTTCCGCATCATCTGCGCACGCTTGCGAAAGTCGGCGACGAAGTGCATGTCGATCTTAACGGGTCGACAACAGTCAGCGCGATCCTCGACGCACTGGAAGAAAAATATCCAATGCTGCGCGGCACAATTCGCGATCACGACACACACAAACGCCGGCCGCTCGTGCGCTTTTTCGCCTGTGGCGAAGATATTTCGCACGAATCGCCCGAGACTCCCCTACCCGATCTGATCGCTAAAGGCGCCGAGCCATTCTTCATCATGGGCGCGATCGCGGGAGGCTAAAACGAAGGCTGAAGGAAGAAGGATGAATTATGAAAGGAAGAACGCAGACTTCTTGATTTCATCGAGCAGCGGAAGCCGTAACATCTTTGCATCATGCAAAGGTTGATCATCAGACTGTTTATCGTCGCGTTTCTCATAGTTGAGTTGAGTCGAACCCTGTACGCGAATCCACCTTCCGACCCGAAGGCTGGATCGGTCACACTTGACGCAAAACCGGAACCGATCGCGATCGATCCCGCGCGAACTGCGGTCATCGTTGTGGACATGGAGAACGATTTCGCGGCGAAGGACGGAATGTTCGATAGAGCTGGAGCCGATATTTCCGGCGCGCAAAAAGCCATCGCTCCAACGGCAAAAGCGCTCGCGGCGGCGCGCCAGGCCGGACTAAAAATCGTTTACCTGAAGATGGGATACCACGCTGACCTTTCGGACTTGGGCGCTTCTGATTCGGTAAACCGCACGCGGCATTTGAAATTTGGCGTCGGTCAGACGATTCGCTCGCCCGACGGTCGCGAAAGCCGAATCTTGATCCGAGACACATGGGACACGGACATCGTTCCAGAGCTCAAGCCGCAACCCGGAGATGTCGTGATGTACAAAACGCGCTTCAGCGGGTTCTACCAAACCGATTTGGACGCAACGCTGAAGAAATTCGGAATCAAATATCTGATCGTCACGGGCGTAACGACGAGCATTTGCGTGGAGTCGACCGTGAGAGACGCGATGTTCAGAGATTATCTTTGTGTCTTGCTAAGCGATTGCATGAGCGAGCCCATCGGCCACGATTTGCCGAGAACCAACCACGAAGCCTCGCTTTTGAATACCGAAGTCTTGCTCGGCTGGGTTTCGGACTCAGAGGGATTCATCAAAGCCTTGTCCGCGAAAACGGCGCAAGCGAGTCGATGAGCAAAACGTTCGAGAGCTCGCGCGCGCCGGAGCCGGTGGGCGCGTTTCCGCACGCAAAACGGGCCGGCAATTTACTTTTTCTTTCGGGAATCGGACCGCGCGTGCGCGGCAGCAAAGAAATTCCCGGCGTCACACTCGATGCTTCTGGCAAGATCGACAATTACGATATCGAGAAACAATGCCGCGCGGTGTTTGAAAATGTCCGGCTCGTGCTGGAAGACGCCGGCGCGAGCTGGAACGACATTGTCGATGCCACGGTCTTCCTCACGAACATGAAAAAAGACTTCCCGATCTACAACAAACTTTACGCCGAGTATTTTGCGGGTCCCGGCAAGCCAAACCCGACACGGACGACGGTTGAAGTGACGGCCTTGCCGACGCCGATCGCGATTGAGCTTAAAGTAATCGCGGCGGTGGAGAAGTAATCATCCACAGATTCCGCAGATTATCTTCTGAATTCGGCGTTGGACGTTGAGCGTTGGGGGTTGGACGTTTCTTTGGGGAATGAGCACGAGTAGGTCGTTTCGAATCATCGCGGCCGATCACACCGGCATCACCGTTTCAAATCTCGAGTGTTCCTTACGTTTGTGGCGCGATGTTCTGGGATTCGAGCTGTCACATACACCGCACCATACCGGCAAGCTCGCGAGCGAAGTGACCGGAGTTCCGGGTGCGGAAATCTCCATTGCGGTGTTAAAAGGCTATGGACACAAGATCGAGCTGCTCGAATATCTCGCGCCAGCTGATCGAAAACGACATGTCGATCTTCGACCGTGCGATGTCGGGCATGTGCACGTCGCGCTCTTAGTCGATGATCTCGATGCAGTCTTGGAGAAACTTGCTGCGTCAGAGTGGAAGCCGGCCGGTAAAGCGCAAACGTTGACGGCTGGGCCAAATGCCGGCAAACGCGTCGTCTATGTGCGCGACCCGGACGGCGCGACCATCGAGCTCATGCAGCCGCCCGCCGACTCACCAGTTGAGCGATGAGCCCAAGTTGCGCATTGCTCACGGCTGGATGTCCGCATTGTTGGGGATCGCGCCGCGCGGGACGTTCTTGTAAACCACGCCGCCTTTCATGACGAAAACGACGCGGCGCACTGCGGTAATGTCTTTGAGGGGATCGCCATCGAGCGCGATGATGTCGGCGTCGTAGCCCGGTGCGATAGAGCCGATGCTGTCGCTCATGCGCATGGCTTCAGCGGCGAGCGAGCTCGCAGATACCATTGCGCTCATCGGGTCAACTCCAGCATCACGCACGCGATCAATGAACTCCTCGGCGTTACGGCCATGCGCACCCGCAAGCGCGTCCGTACCGAAGACAACTTTGAGTCCGGGAATTTTGACAGCGCGGCGGACGAAATCGCGGTCAATTGACAAGATCCGCTCCATCGCCGCGAAACCCTCCTCGGTGTATCCGGGCGTACCGAGGAAGCGCTCCTTGTTCGCGAAGTAGTTCTCGATCACGAGTCCCGCTTGCGGATCGAGATAGGTGCCGCGCTCGGCCATCAGCTTGAGATCATC
>DASTDG010000221.1:0-2560 GCA_035710475.1 Chthoniobacterales bacterium
TAAACTGTTTCGGCTGGTAATCGCTCTTTCATCAGCCGCGGCATCACGTGCTGAAGCACAAGTCCGTAAATGCCGCTGACGATCACGACGGCAAAAAGAAACATCAGTAACGTCGTCATCGGCCCGCCGAGGCGAAACCCGCTATGCAAGAGCACGAGCGGGATTGTGAGCAACGTGAGCCAGATGTGTGCGCGCAACCACCGTTGAATGTTTCCAATGCGCCAGAGCACAATCTTTTTGCGAACACCGAGCAGGGCCGCGAACACGAAAATTGCCAATGAAATTGCACCGAAGATCAGGCCGAGCGGCGTGCCGCCGACGCTGCGGTGTTCCGAGGGCGTTTGGATGAACTGCGGCGGTGGGCGAAACTGCGGCGCCAAACGTTCGGGAGCAAAATTCCCGATGTAGATCCACGTGGCGAACAGCGTCGCGCCGAGGACGAGAGCAAACCAGGGAGCGTGAGCGCGATTAAAAATGCGCATCCCCGGAATTTAAGATTTCAGATTGGAAATTGACGATTGAATTCGTCCGACGCGCGCAACCATCGCCTCAATCTGCGATCGCCAATTTGCAATCTGCAATCCGGTTCACTCGGTGTGATGCGTTTTGTACCGGCGCGCCGGTGACCACGCGCTCTGTAATAGCTGATCCTGCGTGACGCGCGCGTCGGCGAAAAAGCGCTGCGGATCGACGCGTTTGGCCGCGTCGTGCGGGCAAGCATAAACGCAGCTCGGCACGGAAAGCTGTGTACACAGGTCGCACGTGTTCGCTTTATAGGTGGTCATCTTTTTCTTCTCGATCTTTACCGTCGACGGAGCACCTGGAGTTGGTGATTTCGCCTCCGTCCGGATTTCGCGAATGGTTTCGAGTGGATGCATGTTGATATTGCCGTACGGGCAAAGCTCGGCGCATTTCCCGCAGCCGATGCACCAGTCTTCGATGATGATCTCGAGGTTTTCTTTCCGGCGAATGGATCCGACCGGGCATTGCGTCATGCAAAGCGGGTCGCGACAAGATCGACATGCTGTCGCGACCAGGTAGTGATCATAACGCAAACCGTCGCGCAACAGACGCGAAACGCCGTCGTGCGCGGTCGCGCAGGCGCGGACGCACGCATCACAACGTGTGCAGTTGTCCAGATCGATGAGGAGAAGGTTTTGCGCCTCGAATAATCCTTGATTCAAAAAATCGTCGAGCCGGAACCCGGCTGGCGGCAGGCGGCGTTTGTCCGCGGCGGCCAGCCGCGCTGCTGCCACTGGTTCGAGTTGCGCGCGGACGTCAGGAAATTTTTCCAGCATGAGATCGAACTCGGCCTCGGGAATTTTGACCACGTCGACCGCATCGAGCGCCGAGCAAGTCGCGGTGCGTTTCATTTTCCGCAACAGACCGATTTCGCCAAACCAATCGCCGCGGCTGAGATAAGTCCGAACGATTTCGCCGCCCGGCAATGCTTGCGAAACCCGCACCACACCCGAGCGGATCAGATAAAATGCGTCGGCATCATCACCCTCGCGGCAGATAACCTGGCCCTGATTATAGGAGAGGAGCTCCACTTTCTGTTTGAGGTAGCCGATGAACTCATCGTCGAGCGTAGCGAATAGCGGAACACTGCGCAGGTGGTTGTCGAGCGAGCGCTCGCGATATTTTTTGTCCAGCTCAGCTTTGAACGAAGTGCCTTTGAATGTCGGCATCTTCACTTTCGTAGTCGCCTTTGTTAGTTCCGACGGCTGCCGGTTGCCCAGCAGCATGTCGAGGATGACGCGGAGCATCTCGATCATCACGCACGGCTCGCGTGTGCGCACGGTCGCAGAGCGCGGTTGATACGTTCGGCAGGTCATTTCGCCAAACAGATCGCCGGGCCCGAGCTGGGCGAGCGGACGCTGCACCGGAAGATCGACATCTGCATCAATGCCGATGAATTTTCGTTGATGCGCTTCCGCGCGCCGGTCCTCGAGATCGCTGGTAAGGAAGCTTCTCATCCGCCGCAGGCTGCGGTCCCAAAAATTTCTCGCGGGCCGGGTGCGCAAATGCGCGAGCGGATTGCTGATGAAAATGTCGACCGTGCCGGAGACGATGTAGTAGGCGGTCGAACCGAACTCCCCCTCCTCGCAAACGATCTCACCGGCGCGATAGCGATGTAAGGCCGCCGCACCTTTGGCAAAGTTGTCGAGCTGCGCGCGTGGCAACTCTTTTAGCGCGGGCAGATACTCAAGCAACTGGTCGACACTGAGCGGTTCGCCGCCGGTCAATTTTTCAACCACGTCAGGCATGGCACCTCGCGGGAAGAAATATCCCGTCAGGGGTTGTTATGAAAGAATTTTCCCCGCGTGCTTGTCACGCTCAACCCTCACCTGGCGCTGATGCGTCCTCCTTTCCCTCAGGGAGAGGATTGAGGTGAGGGATTGCTGCCTTGATCATGAGCTGCGCTTCCGGGAAAGTTCTTCCATAACAATTTGCGGCGCGATATTTCTTCCCGCGAGGTGCCATGCCTGACGTGGTTGAAAAATTGACCGGCGGCGAACCGCTCAGTGTCGACCAGTTGCTTGAGTATCTGCCCGCG